>NZ_CALBEX010000233.1 GCF_937889215.1 uncultured Limnohabitans sp. | reverse complement strand
GGGATGGCGCATTCGGCGTCAGAAGAACGACTGGGCACTGCAAAACTCACTCCACCGTGACCGATTTCGCCAAATTGCGCGGCTTGTCCACATCCGTCCCCCGCGCACACGCCGTGTGATAGCTCAGCAACTGCAGCGGCACCACATGCAGGATGGGTGACAGCACACCATAGTGCTCAGGCATGCGAATCACGTTCACGCCTTCGCTGCTTTCTATTTTTGTATCGCCATCGGCTAGCACATACAGCACGCCGCCACGGGCACGCACCTCTTGCATATTGCTCTTGAGCTTTTCCAGGAGTTGGTCGTTGGGGGCCACCGTGACCACGGGCATGGCGCTGGTCACCAGCGCCAGCGGGCCGTGTTTGAGTTCACCTGCGGCATAGGCTTCGGCGTGTATGTAGGTGATTTCTTTGAGCTTGAGCGCGCCTTCCAGTGCGATCGGGTAGTGCGTGCCGCGGCCCAGGAACAGCGCGTTTTCCTTGCTGGCGAATTCTTCGGCCCAGGCGATGATTTGTGGCTCCAGCGCCAGCACGGCTTGCAGCGCGGCGGGCAGGTGGCGCATGTCCTTGATGTGCATGGCCTCGTCGGCATCGCTCAAGCGGCCTTTGGTCTGCGCCAAGGCCAGTGTCAGCAAAAACAAACCGGCAAGTTGCGTGGTGAAGGCCTTGGTCGACGCCACACCGATCTCAGCCCCGGCGCGGGTCACGTAAGCGTGTTTGCACTCGCGCACCATGGCGCTGGTGGACACGTTGCAGATGGTCAGCGTGTGCGTCATGCCCAAGCTCTGCGCGTGGCGCAGTGCGGCCAACGTGTCGGCGGTCTCGCCGCTTTGGGTGATGGTAACGATGAGGGTGTTGGGGTTGGGCACCGATTCGCGGTAGCGGTATTCGCTGGCGATCTCGACCTGGCAGGGCACTTTGGCGATCGCCTCAATCCAGTACTTGGCCACGCAACCGCTGTAGTAGCTGGTGCCGCAAGCCAGAATCAGCACGTTGTCAATCGCTTTGAAAGTGGAATACGCACCGTCACCAAACAGCTCGGGCGTGATGCCTTCCACGCCTTCGAGCGTGTCGGCAATGGCGCGCGGCTGCTCGAAGATTTCCTTTTGCATGTAGTGGCGATAAGGGCCGAGTTCTGCCGCGCCGCTGTGCGCGTGCACGGTCTTCACGGCGCGGGTCACGGCCTTGTGCTCGCGGTCCACCACCCAGTATTTGCCCAGCTGAATGTCGACCACGTCGCCCTCTTCCAAGTACACGATCTGGTCGGTCACGCCCGCCAGTGCCATCGCGTCGCTGGCCAAAAAGGTTTCGCCCTGGCCCACACCCAGAATCAGCGGCGAGCCCGCACGCGCACCGATCACGCGCTGCGGCTCGTCCTTGTGGAACACGGCAATGGCATACGCGCCGTGCAGCTGGCGGATGGCGGTTTTGACGGCTTCAAAAATGTCGCCGTCGTACACGCTGTCGACCAAGTGTGAAATGACTTCGGTATCGGTCTGGCTCAAGAACACATAGCCCTTGGCTTGCAGGGCGGCGCGCAGTTCTTCGTGGTTTTCGATGATGCCGTTGTGCACCAAGGCCACACGCCCAGGTTTGCCGTCTGCAGCACCCGTGCCGTGGCTGAAGTGGGGGTGCGCGTTGTGCACAGCAGGCGCGCCATGCGTGGCCCAGCGGGTGTGGGCGATGCCGGTGCCGCCTTCAATGTGGTCGGCCGTGACTTGGTCCATGAGTTCTGCCACACGCGAGGTGCTGCGGGCCCGCTGCAAACCACCTGTGCCACCGCTCAAGCTGGCCGCGTGCACCGCCACGCCGCAGGAGTCATAGCCCCGGTATTCGAGCCGTTGCAGGCCTTGCACCAAGATGGGAACGATGTTGCGAGAAGAAACGGCGCCGACGATGCCACACATATTGAAGCTCCTGAATGAGGTCTTTTGATCAAACTGGGGCGATGTTAGGCTTTAACAAAAGAAATTTCAGTTTAATATTTACCTTTAATTTGACTTTAATTTCACTCCAATTTACAGTTGAAACATTATTAAATTAACTGCATATAAATGGAACAAAATTTACTCGACAACATCGACCTGCAACTGCTGGACGCCCTGCAGCGCGATGCCAGCATCAGCAATGTGGCACTGGCCGAGCGGGTGAATGTGTCGCCGCCCACTTGCCTGCGCCGCGTCAAGCGCCTGACCGAGGGCGGCTGGATCGAGCGGCAAGTGGCGGTGCTGAGCGCCGACAAGCTCAGCGTCACGCTGGGCCACGGCCTGAGCGCCTTGGTGGAAGTGTCGTTAGACCGCCAAAGCAGCGAACATTTGGATGCCTTCGAGGCCCGCGCCGTGGCGCACGATGCGGTGCAGCAGTGCTGGCGCGTCTCCCCCGGCCCCGACTTTGTGTTGGTGGTGCAGGCCCGCGACATGCCGCACTACTTGGCGATCAGCCAAACCCTGTTCACTCAAGACGCCAATGTGCGCAACGTGAAAGCGTTTTTTGCGACCAAGCGGGCCAAGTTCACGACGGCTTGGCCGGTATTCCCGATCGCTCATTGATCAGATCCGGTGAAGTTTGAATTCCACATGTCTTTTTCGGCCATGTGGATATTTGTGTCTTTGTAGGAGCCCACCCTGTGGGCGAAGGCTTGCAAGGGGTGTTCCACGCCCATCTCCCACAGGGGTGGGCTCCCACAAGAAAGCGATTCCCTGCAAGTTGTTCCAGACTTAAAGGGGCCGGATCAATCGTTGGCCAAGAGATCCAGCGCTTGGTGAACAGACACGATGCGCAGCCCCAGCACCTCAGGCGCTTCCAGCAAGTCCTTGTCGCCGCTGACCAAGCAGTGCGCCGGTGCTTTCAGTGCGGCTTCAATGAAATGGTCGTCATCGCGATCACGGCAATACTGCCCAGGCTCTCCTGACTCCACCCAAACCGCACAGGCGCTGAAGTCGCGCAACAAACGCTCGCGGTCTTCCAAAGAAATGTACCGGTCAAATTTGGGTCGGTAAATCCGCGTGCGCAGCTCATCAAACGTGGCTTGAGAAAACACCAGCCGGTGCTGCGCCAATGCCAACTGCACCAGCTTGGCGGGTGCGCCTTGCGAAGAGAGCGCGGCGCTGATGAGGATGTTGGTGTCAATGACCAGCTTATGACTCGTCACGCAGCAAATCTTCCAGCAGCTCAGAGGTCAAGCCCGCATGCTCAGCCTTGGTGGCCGTGTCCACCAAGGTGTGCTGCAGGCGGTTGGCGTAAAACTCACGCATGGCTTCATAGTCCTGCGCGGAGACCATTACGCCGACCACACGATCACGGCGCATCACGCGCACGGGCTCACGTTGCGCCAGATCGATGAAATGGCCGAACTGGGTTTTGGCTTCGTTGGCAGTCAGGGTTTGCATGGCACCAATATAGCACCAAACGAATGAATCATTCGATTGGATCGAAATCTCACAGTTTGCGCACTGAGCACGCAGGTGTGAAAGAATCCCCGGGCGAAGCCGGGCGAGCCAATCTTCGGCAAGCCCACCAAAAGGAGAACAGGCATGAATGTGATCATCATCACGGGCGCATCTGAAGGCATTGGGGCTGAAATGGCCACCCAGCTGGCCCGCACCAAAGGTGCCGCTGTGGCGCTGGTGTTGGCGGCCCGCCAATTGGTCAAATTGGAGGCGGTGGCCGAGGCTTGCCGTCAGCTCGGGGCACAGGTGCTGTGTGTGCGCACCGACGTCAGCGTGCGCGCAGACTGCGAAGCCCTGATCGCACAAACCGTGCAGCAGTTTGGACGGATCGACACGCTGATCAACAACGCCGGTATTTCTGCACACGCCATGCTGCAAGATGTGGATGCAGCCGATTTGGGTTGGTACGAAGAGCTCATGCGGGTCAACCTGTGGGGCACCATCTGGTGCACGCATGCCGCGCTCCCGCACCTCAAAGCCTCACGCGGTCGGCTGGTGGCGGTCTCGTCGTTGGCGGGCTTGGTGGGCGTACCCGGTCGCACGGCATACTGCACCAGCAAATTTGCGATGACTGGCTTCATGGAGGCGCTGCGCACCGAATTGCTGAGCGATGGGGTGTCGGTGACGATTGCCTACCCCGGTGTGGTGGACACCGACATCCGCCGCCGTGGCCTCAACGCCATGGGTCAGCCTGCAGGCTCCAGCGGCCTGAGCGAAGACAAGGCCATGCCCGTTGAGTTGTGCGTGCAAAAAATCTTGCAAGGCACCGAGCGACGCCAGCGCGATGTGCTCATGAGCCCGACCGGGCATGTGGGCCGCTGGCTCAAGTTGATTGCCCCGAGTTGGGTGGACCGCATGGCCTGGGCGGCCCTTAAGAAGTCAGATACACAGCGCTGAACCGGCAAGCTCAGGCTTTGGGCTGCTTCTGTGGTCGCGCCCAGTTCGCGATGCTGACCTGCTTGCCGCGCGCCACGCTCAAGGCCCCCGGCTCGGTGCTCTTGGTGATGGCAGACCCGCCGCCCACAGTGCCGCCTGCGCCAATGGTGACGGGTGCGACCAGCACGCAGTTGCTGCCAATGTGCACATCGGCCTCGATCACGGTTCGGTGCTTGTTGGCCCCGTCGTAATTGGCGGTGATGCTGCCTGCGCCGTAGTTCACCCGCTCGCCCACGGTGGCGTCGCCCAAATAGGCCAAATGATTGGCTTTTGATCCCTTGGCCATGGTGGAGTTTTTGACCTCAACGAAGTTGCCGATGTGCACGTCGGCGGCTAGCTGCGCACCGGGGCGCAGGCGGGCAAACGGTCCAATCAGTGCACCCTCGCCCACGCTCACACCCGGCTTTTCGCCGTCGATGTGGGTGAAGGGGTGAATCACCGCGCCCGCAGCGATGGTGCAGTTGGCGATCACGCAGTTCGCGCCGATCTTCACGCCTTCGCCCAATGACACTGAGCCTTCAAAGACGCAGTTCACGTCGATCTCGACGTCTTGCGCACAATCAAGCTGGCCGCGCAGGTCAAAGCGGGCGGGGTCTTTCAGGCGCACGCCTTGTTCCATGAAGCGGTGGGCCTGGCGCAGCTGGTGGGCGCGCTCCAACTCTGCCAGTTGCACCGGGCTGTTCACGCCCGCCACCTGCACCGGGTCGGTAATTTTGTGCGCCACCACCGGCACACCGTCGGCCACAGCCAGCTTGACCACGTCGGTCAGGTAGTACTCGCCCTGCGCGTTCTGGTTGTCGATGCGGCCCAACCAGCCTTTGAGCAGCCGGGCGGGCACGGCCATGATGCCGCTGTAGACCTCGTGGATCTGGCGCTGCGCCTCGGTGGCGTCTTTGTGCTCGACGATGGCCTGCACCTGGACGCCTTCGCGCACGATGCGGCCGTAGCCCGTGGGGTCGGCCATGTCCAGGGTCAACAGTGCCAGCTGCTGGCCACCGCACTCGGCGATCAGCGCTTGCAGGGTGTCCGCCTGGGTCAGCGGCACGTCACCCGACAAAATCACCACCACGCCATCGTCGGCCAGCGCAGGCACGGCCTGCTGCACGGCGTGGCCTGTGCCCAGCTGCGGCTCTTGGCGCACGCACCGCACGCCCATGGCCTGGCCCGGTGCCAGCACCAGCGGCTCAACCTGGTCGGCCCCATGGCCCGTAATCACCACCGCAGAACGGGCGTTCAGCAGCGCCGCCGTGTTCAGCACATGCTGCACCAGTGGCACGCCCGCCAGGCGCTGCAGCACTTTGGGCAGGCGGCTTTTCATGCGGGTGCCTTTGCCGGCGGCCATGATGACGACGTCGACGGGAAAGATAGGGGTGGTCATGGTGTGCACACTTTCTAGTTTTGCCACAGATAGGGAGCGGTCTTCGCGCATGGTTAAATTATCGCTGCCCCACATCGGGCCCATGATTCGCGAAAAAGGGCATTTCCTCCATGTGTCAATTTCGATTTGGACTTTTGTGCGTCGCTTTTGCTGGCAGCTTGTTCCTCGCTGGTTGTGGTGGCTCGGATCCGGCAAGGCCTGTGGGCAAGGCCAGCCAGTGCGCGCTGCCGCTAAAACATGCAGATGGTTTGAGCAGCGGCTACAGAATCGATCCTCTCGCCCAGACGATCCCCACACAGTTCAACGCTTGCGCAATGGAACAACTTCTCGCGGCCAGCCTAAGCCTGTGCATTGACCACCGCCAAATGGGTGAGTTGAGTGCCCAATTGATCTTGCCCAACCAAACCACATTGGACCTGGATCTGCAAAATACGGCCCAAGGCGCCGCTTGTTTGAACACCGGGCGCTTGTTCACCCTGTCGCTGCCCGCCAACCGTTTGCAGGTTTTTAGCGGCCTCAAGGGTGATTGGTCCGTGCTGGTCCTCGATAACGACAGAGTCTCCAGCACCCCCATGGGTTACCTGGCGGGTTGGTCCATGCAAGCAGAAGGCCTGCAATGATCCGCCCGATCATTGCCGTGGCAGCCCTGTTGCTTTTGCAGGCTTGCAGCGCCATCAAGCTCGGTTACCAGCAGCTGCCCACCTTGTCTTATTGGTGGCTGGACAGCGCGGTGTCGTTCAACAGCGAACAGTCGGTGCGGGCCAAAGAAGCGCTGGCGCAACTGCACCAATGGCACCGCAGCGAAGAGTTGGGCCCTTATGCGGACTTTTTGCAGACGCAGGCCCAGCGTAGCCAGCACACGGCCGAGGCAACGCAGGTGTGCAGCGCCTTCTCCGAAGCACAAACCCGACTCGACCGCCTGATGCGCGAGGCCGTGCGCCAAGCCGCACCAGTGGCGATGCTGCTGGGGCCACGCCAGCTCAGCCACATGGCCCGCCAATGGGAAAAGTCCAACGAAGAGTGGGAAAAAGAATGGTTGCAAGGCGACGCGACCGCGCGCTTGGAACGCCGCAAAGACAGAACCCTGAGTCGCTACAGTGACTTTTACGGGGAACTGAGCCATGAACAGACGGAGCTGATCAAAACCCAATTGACTCAATCGCCATGGAATGCCGAATGGGGGCGTCGCGATCGCCAGCGTCGCCAACAAGATTTGCTGTCGGCTTTGCAGCGGATTCAGCAATATGGCTTGACGCAGGCTCAGGCCCAAGCCGAACTGTGGGGCGTTTGGGAACGCTGGCTCAAGCCGCCGGACCCCAGCGACGCAAGCCTCATGCAAACCATGACACAGCGCGCCTGCAACAACCTCACCCAACTGCACAACACCGCCAGCCCCGAGCAACGCCTGCGGGCCACACGCCGCCTCCGTGCCTATGAACGCGACTTGCGGGACCTGATCCTGCCTTAACCTCCGGGCGGAACCCGGGGTGCCGCTTGACCGTCAGCTTTGCAGCGCTTGCCACATTTCCATGTCGCGCTCTGCCGTCCAGATGCGGGGGTTCTTGATGCCACTGGCCTCGTCGTAGGCACGGGTCACGTCAAACGGCAGGCAGTGCTCATAAATGAACACATGGCCGAAGATCGGGTCCATGCTTTTGCGGGCGTGGGCCATGGCGGCTTTGAGGTCCATCTTGGCGGCCACGGCTTCTTTGCCTGCTTGGAACAAAGTACTCACCCACAACTGGGTGTAATCCAGCGCTTTGTTCACATTGGCGTTGCCCTTCATGGCTTCGCCGCGACCGGGCACGATGGCTTCGGCATTCAGGGCGCGCAAGGCTTCGAGGGTGGCGGGCCACTCTTCCAACTGCGCGTCGCCCGTGTACACACCGGCTTCGTACTCGACCAAGTCACCTGAGAACAGCACTTTTTCTTCTTCCACCCAGGCGATGGTGTCACCACGCGTGTGGCCCGGGCCCGGATGCCAGATTTGCACCACCACGCCGCCCAGGTTGATGCTGAGCTTGCCGGGCACCTCGCCCTTGGTGGGGTTGCCGCCGCCCACCACCAGTGTTGGCCAGGTCAGGCCGGGGATGCTGTCGGCGCCACGGAACAAACGCGGAAAGCGCTCCATCTCGCTTTTCATGTCTTGTGCGCCGCGCTCTTTGATCAGGTCCAGCGTGCCTTCGCTGGCGATGATCTCGGTCGCGCCTTCGGCCGCGTAGGCGTAAGCGCCCAAAACGCGCACCGCGTGGTAGTGGGTCAGCAGCACGTATTTGATGGGCAGGTCGCTGACGGTGCGGATTTTCTTGATCAGGTCTTGCGCCATGGCCGGGGTCGCGGTGGCGTCGCTGACCATGATGAAACGGTCACCAATGATCACGCCCGAATTGGGGTCGCCCTCGGCGGTGTAGGCCCAGCAGTGTGCGCTGAGTTGCTCAAAGGTGATCTTTTTTTCGCTCAGGTCGGCCTGGCTGGCGAAGGCCTTGACGGGCGCTTTGGTGGGGGCTTTGGACATGGAAGTTTCTCCGGTCAATGAAGGGGGTAATTTTACCTAAACGAAATGCATTACGGATTGTTGAATTCCAAACGAACTCAACCCAAGCCCTTTTCCAGCATGGCGATGACTTCGTCGGCAAAGGCCGCATAACTGATCGGCCCGCCCGGGCGCAGCCAGGTGAAAGTCCAATTGATCATGCCCAACAGCATCATGGTCAGGGCGGTTTGGTTGGTCGGGGTCAAGCGATGGGGATAGGCGCGCTTCATGAAACGGGTCATGGCGGCGACGATGTCGCGCTGGCGGTTCAAGATCAGCTCGCGCGGTGACACGGATGCCGCGCCCAGAGCCGGGTCGGGCACATCGCTCAAAAACTGCGTGTCGTTGAGCAGCGCTGCGTGCCGGGTGGCCGATGTTTCGTATTCCTGCAAGAACGCCCGCACCAGCTCGTGCAAGGTGGCCCGGTCGTTCAAGTCCTTGCGCTGGGCGGTGGCCTCGGTCTGCGCGATCACCGCCAGCAGCCGCTGGGTGTGGCGGTCGAGCAGGTCAAACAAAATCGCTTCTTTGCTGTCGTAATAGTGGTAAAGCCTCGCCTTGGAGGTGCCACACGCGGTGGCGATTTCGTTCATGCTGGCAGCCGGATAACTGCGCTGGGCAAAGCATTGCGCCGCAATGTCGAGGATCGCGTCGCGTTTGATGTCGTGGGTTGCGGATTTGGGTCTGGCCATGGGCTTCAGCTCAAACCGGCCAGACCACGCCGTTGTCGTTCAGGATCGCGTCGAGGGGCGCGT
>NZ_CALBEX010000232.1 GCF_937889215.1 uncultured Limnohabitans sp. | reverse complement strand
CCAACCACCAGCACCGGCCAAAAACGAGATCGCCGCGCCGTGGTTGTGCACCCGCACCAGGTTGAAAAACGAGGTGATGGGCGTGCTGTCTCCGAGCTGGAAAGCGCCCAGTACCAGCACTTTGGTGAACTGGTCGATCAGCAGCACGAGCAAGGCGATGCCCATCCAAACCCATAGACTGGGGCGGTTGCCGGTTTTGAGTTTGTTGGCCATGTTTGCGGGTCCTTGGAATGCGTCAGCTTCAGGCCACTAGGCGGGTTTCGCCATCGCCGTGCAGGTTGCTCACGCAGCGCCCGCAAATGGTGGGGTGATCGGCGTCGTGACCCACGTCGTCGGCGTAGTGCCAGCAGCGCTCGCATTTCACGGCCTGGCTGACCGCTACCTGCACCGCGAGGCTGTCGCCGGTCTGCAATGTCACTTTGGACGTGATGAACACGAACTTGATGTCTGCGCCCAAACTGGCCAGCAGGGCGTGGTCGGCCGCAGGCGCTTGCAGCGTGATCTCGGCTTGCAGCGATGCGCCCACTTGGCCGGCTGCGCGCAAGTTCTCGATGTCTTTGTTCACCACATCGCGGATCTCGCGGATGCGCGCCCACTTGGCCAACAGCTGCGCATCGGTCGCACCCAAGTCGCTGAAGGTTTCCATGAAGATGGATTCCGAGTCGCCAAAGGTGGTCCACGCTTCCTCGGCGGTGAAGCTCAAAAACGGGGCCATCCAGCGCAGCATGCCGTGGGTGATGCGGTAAAGCGCTGTTTGCGCACTGCGTCGGGCCAAGCTCTTCGGGGCTGTGGTGTACAGGCGGTCTTTGAGCACATCCAGATAGAAAGCGCCCAGGTCTTCCGAGCAGTAAATTTGCAGCTTGGAGACCACGGGGTGGAACTCGTACTTGTCGAAGTGGGCGCGGATGTCGGCTTGCAATTCGGCGGCGCGGGCCAGGGCAAAGCGGTCGATTTCCAGCAACTGGTCATCGGGCACGGCATCCTGAGCTGGGTCAAAGTCGCTCACGTTGGCCATCAAGAAGCGCAGCGTGTTGCGGATGCGGCGGTAGGCATCGACCACACGGGCGAGGATTTTGTCGTCGATGTTCAGGTCGCCCGAGTAATCGGTGCTGGCCACCCACAGGCGCACGATTTCTGCGCCCATTTTGCTGTTGATGGTTTGCGGCTCGACGGTGTTGCCCAAACTTTTGCTCATCTTGCGGCCTTGGCCGTCGGTGGCAAAACCGTGTGTCAGCAGGCCCCGGTAAGGGGCCCGGTCATACAAAGCGCAGCCCAGCAGCAAGGAGCTGTGGAACCAGCCGCGGTGCTGGTCGTGGCCTTCGAGGTACAGGTCGGCTTCAGGACCTTCGGCATGGAAGGGTGCTACGCCGTAAGCATTTTTGTGGCTGCCGCGCAGCACATGCTGGAAGGTGGAGCCGGAGTCGAACCAGACTTCCAGGATGTCGGTGCTCTTGGTGTAGCTGGGCGCATCGGCCGCACCCAAGATGTCTTCCACCGTCACGCGGCTCCAGGCTTCGATGCCGCCTTTTTCCACGATGTCAGCGGCTTGGTCCAGGATCTCCATGGTGCGGGGGTGCAACTCACCGCTGTCCTTGTGCAGGAAAAACGGCACGGGCACGCCCCAACTGCGCTGGCGCGAGATGCACCAGTCGGGGCGGTTGGCGATCATGTCGCGCAATCGGGTCTTGCCGTTCTCAGGGTAGAACTTGGTGTGCTCGATGGCGTCCAGTGCCAACTGGCGCAAGGTCTTGGGCGCTTTGTCGGAGGTGAAGACACCTTCGCCTTCATCCATGCGCACAAACCACTGGGCGGCAGCGCGGTAGATGACGGGCGTTTTGTGACGCCAGCAGTGCGGGTAGCTGTGGGTGATGGTCACGGTGGACAGCAATCGGCCCGCATTGCGCAAGGCATCGAGCACCACCGGAATGGCTTTCCAGATGTGCAGACCGCCAAACAACGGGAAGTCGGCCGCATAAGTGCCATTGCCTTGCACCGGGTTCAGGATGTCGTCGTACTTCAGGCCGTTGGCGATGCAGGAGTTGAAGTCGTCCACGCCATAGGCGGGCGAGGAGTGCACCAGGCCCGTGCCGTCGCTGTCGCTGACGTATTCGGCCAAGTACACGGGCGACAGGCGCTTGTAGCCTGCATCCACGTCGTACAAGGGGTGGCGGAAGTTCAGGCCGCCCAGGGCCGAGCCTTTGGCGGTGGCGAGCACCGTGCCGCCTTGCAGGCCAAAGCGCTCCAGGCATTTGTCCACCAACGACTCGGCCACCACCAGGCAGCCCTTGTCAGTTTGCACCAGTGCATAGGCCAGCTCGGCGTTGGCGTTCAGGGCTTGGTTGGCGGGTATGGTCCATGCGGTGGTGGTCCAGATCACGGCAAAGCCGCTTTGACCGGCGGGCAAGGCGGCGAGGCCAAAAGCGGCGGCCAGCTTGGCCGCATCGTCGGCTTCAAAGGCCACGTCCAGCGTGTCGCTTTGCTTGTCTTGGTATTCGATTTCAAACTCGGCCAGCGACGAGCCGCAGTCAAAGCACCAGTACACGGGTTTCAGGCCACGGTACACAAAGCCCCGCTCGACCACGCGTTTGAAAGCGCGGATTTCACCGGCTTCGTTGGCCGGGTCCATGGTGCGGTAAGGGCGCTCCCAGTCGCCCAGCACGCCCAGGCGCTTGAAGTCTTCACGCTGCTGGCCGATTTGCTCGGTGGCAAAGGCGCGGCTCTTGGCCTGCATGTCGTCACGGCTCAGGTTGCGGCCGTGCAGTTTTTCTATCGCGTTTTCGATCGGCAAGCCGTGGCAGTCCCAGCCGGGGATGTATTGCGCGTCAAAGCCCGCCAATTGCTTGGACTTGACGATCATGTCTTTGAGCACTTTGTTCAGCGCATGGCCGATGTGCAGTTTGCCATTGGCATAAGGCGGGCCGTCGTGCAGCACGAACAGCGGTGCGCCTTGGCGGGCAGCGCGCAGTTTTTTGTAGAGACCCCCGTCGTTCCAATCGCTCACCCAGCCCGGCTCGCGCTTGGGCAGGTCGCCGCGCATGGGGAAGGGGGTGTCCGACAGATTCAGCGTGGCGCGGTAGTCGGTGCTCGGCGGGGTGGTGGGTTCAGACATGGATCAATCCGGGGGCGCGACCATCAAGGCCGCTGGAAGCAAATGGCAGGCCGCCAAAGCAGGCCCGAAGAAGGGTGGGGCGCTGGGGCGCCTGGACGCTTGCGCGTCAAATTCGGTCGCGGGTGGTTTGGCGGTGTGTCTCGCTGTGGCGCGATGCAAACCAGGCGTGCGCACCGTCGCAGTCTTTGGCGATGCCTTGGGTCAAGGCGTCCAGACCGTCGTATTTGAGCTCGTCGTGTAGTTTGTGCAGCAGATCCACGCGGATGATTTTACCGTAGCCCCCCTCCGGGCCCAGATGGGCTGGCCAGTCGAAGCTGTGGGTTTCCAGCAGCACGCGCCCGCCATTGACATCGCTCGGGTCCAGGGAGGGGCGGATGCCCAAGTTGGCGACCCCTTTCAGGGGCTGATCGGCCAGGCCATGCACTTGCACCACAAAGATGCCGCTGGCGGCGGGCTTCCAGTGCGAGAACCGCAAATTGAGGGTTCGAAAGCCATCACCCGCGCCCTCTGCCGTGGCGGCCAACTCGCGTCCGAGTTTGCGCCCATGCACCACATGGCCGCTGATGCTGTAAGGACGGCCCAGCAGGGCCTGTACCGCTGGCAGGTCGCCTTTGACCAGTGCATCGCGCACGGCCGAGCTGGACACGCGCAGGCCGTGCACCTCGTAACTGTTCATGCGCGCCACATCAAAGCCCAGGCGCTGGCCTGCCGCGTCGAGCATGGCGTAGTCACCTGCGCGTTGGCTGCCAAAGCGGAAGTCGTCGCCTACCAGCACATAGCGCACCCCCAGGCCTTGCAGCAGCACCTGCTCAATGAAGTCTTCGGGCGATTGGCGGGCCAGTCGGGCGTCAAAGGGCAGTACAACGACTTGGTCAATCCCACAGCGCTCGAGTTCGGTCAGTTTGTCGCGCAGTGTGGCAATACGGGCGGGGGCTAAATCGGGCTTGTTCAGGGCCTTGGCAAAGTAGTCGCGGGGATGGGGTTCGAAGGTCATGACGCAGCTGGGCACGCCCCGGTGCGCGGCTTCGCTGCGCAAGAGGGCCAGCATGGCCTGATGACCCCGGTGCACGCCATCGAAGTTGCCAATGGTCAAAGCGCAGGCTGGGGCCAAGTCGGGGTGGTGGAAGCCGCGGAAAACCTTCATGGTGCTGGTGTTGTTGGACTGTGGTGCGGACCTTGACGTGAGGTTTTTGCCCTTTGTCATGGTTTTGAGGAATTCAGAGGGTATATTGTGACCGAGCCCGCTCCTTCAGTTTCAGGCCCGGCGCCTGGCCTGACAGGATCGAGACAGTCCCGTTTCCGTGTCCGTGCCCATGCACCTGTGCCAAGGAGTCGTTTGTGAAGGTCTTGAAACTCTCTGCCCAAGGGCTGCCCCAGTCGTGGATTTCGCTGGAGCAAGCCGTGACCCATTACGCTGCCAACGAGGTGCGCTGGGAAGTGGGCCAGCAAGTGGCGGTGTTTCATGGCGGACACAACGCGCTCACAGGCCAGCAGTCCATCATCACCGTCAACAGCATCATCGGCACCCAGGGCGTGCCCCGCATCAACCCTTTTGAGATGCAGCCGGGGCTCACCAATCCCAAACTTTTTGTGCGTGACCGCAATGTGTGCGCTTATTGCGGTGGGCATTTTCATGAGGCGGTGCTCACACGGGAGCACATCGTTCCTGTGTCGCAAAAAGGCCCGGACCATTGGATGAACGTGGTCACCGCGTGCCGCTCGTGCAACCACCGCAAAAGCAGCCGAACGCCCGAGCAGGCCGGGATGCCTTTGCTCTACACGCCTTATGTCCCCAGCCTTTGGGAAGACTTCATCTTGCGCAACCGCCGCATTTTGAGCGATCAAATGGCGTTTTTGATGGCGCATGTGCCCAAAAATTCGCGCTTGATGGCTTGAAGCTGCGCTCGGGTTGCGGGCACTTGCTTTGGCTTGAAAACCGTCGCATGATCAACTTTTGAAAACAAAAGACCGGTATTTTCTGTGTCTTGCGTGATCGGGAGTGCACCATGCAGACATGGCTGACAGGAGCAGGCGCGCCAGGCGCGATCGGGGGCGACTCAGGGACCAGTGGCTCGCGCTTGTCGCGGCGGCAGGTTCTGGGTGCGTTGTTGGGGCCTTGGCTCGTGCCCAGCGCACGGGCCATTGCGGCACAGCCGCCATTCCAAAATCAGGTCCAGCTGGCCAGGCTTTGGCCTCCAGGGCGATCGCCCAAGGGCTATCAGGTCAGTGAAAAATTGGACGGTGTTCGAGCCGTTTGGGATGGGCGCATTTTGCGTTTTCGCAGTGGCCGTGTCATCGCGGCTCCGCCATGGTTCTTGTCGGCTTTGCCCAAAGTGGCGCTCGATGGAGAGCTGTGGATCGGGCGCAAGCAATTTGACCGCTTGTCGGGCTTGGTGCGCCAATCGGTGCCAGATGACGAGGCTTGGCGCACGGTGACTTACCGGGTGTTTGATGCCCCAGCCTATGCGGGCACATTCACTGAGCGGATGGACTTTGTTGGCGCAACACTGCCAACGGCTCGGCTGCCTTGGTTGATCCCCGTGGCGCAAGAAGCGGGGCAAAGCGTCGCCGCTTTGACGGCGCGCTTGCAATCGGTGGTTGGGCAAGGGGGGGAGGGGCTGATGCTCCACCGGGCCGATGCACCGTGGCAGCCCGGCCGCACCGATGCGCTCTTCAAGCTCAAGCCCGAGTTGGACGAAGAGGGGCTGGTGGTGGGGCACCAACCGGGCAAGGGGCGTTTGGTGGGCATGACCGGGGCTTTGCTGGTGCAAATGCCTTCGGGTCAGCGTTTTGCCTTGGGCTCGGGCCTGAGCGATGCCCTGCGACGCGATCCGCCGCCTGTGGGCAGTTGGGTCACTTATCGGTACCGTGAGCGCACCCCTTCGGGTTTGCCACGCTTTGCTTCTTTTTGGCGGGTGCGCGAAGCGGAATGAGCATGAAAAAAGGGCCCCTTGTAGGGCCCTTCTAGCGGGGTGGTGCCAGCTCAGGCGAACACGCCTGCAGTCTCTTGCATGCGGGCTGACACTTCGCCCAGCTGGTGCAAGGTGTCGCCGAAGTTCATGTCCAGCTGCGTCAATTTCTTGAAGTAGTGGCTGGCGATGTACTCGTCGGTGACGGCAATGCCGCCGTGCAGTTGCACCGCTTGCTGGCCGATGAAGCGCATGGACACACCCAGCTGGTACTTGGCGCGGGCCAGAGCTCGGCGACGTTCGTCGGCAGGCGCATGCAGTTTCAGGCTGGCGTAGTAGCTCATCGAGCGGCCCAACTCCAGCTGCATCTTCATGTCGGCCACGCGGTGGCGCAGGGCCTGGAAGCTGGCGATGTTCACACCGAACTGCTTGCGGGTGTTCATGTAGTCGACGGTGATGGCCAGTGTTTTGTCCATCACGCCCACAGCTTCGGCGCAAGTGCAGGCGATGCCGATGTCCACGGCTTCTTCCAACGCGGTCAGGCCGTTCAGTGTGATCAGTTGCGCGGGGGCCTTGTTTAGAACCACCTCGGCAGCGCGTGAGCCGTCTTGTGTGCCATAGGCCTGGGTGCTCACGCCGCTGGCGCTGCGCTCCACCAAAAACAAAGCGATTTGACCGTTCACGGTGGCAGGCACCACAAAGGCGTCGGCTTGGTCGCCCACGGCCACCAAGCTCTTGGTGCCGCTCACAGTCCATGCCCCGCCGGATTCGCTGGCCTGTGCGGCGCAGCGGTTCAGGTGGTAGCGGGCAGCGCGTTCCTGGTAGGCCAGCACCACAATGGCTTCGCCTGCGGCCATGCGCGGGAGCCACGCGGCTTGCAATGCGGCAGGCGCATGGGTTTGCAGTACGGCGCTGCACATCAGGGTTTGGGTCAGGGGTTCGAGCACGATGCCGCGCCCGAGCTCTTCCATGGTCACCATGGCCTCGGTGGGGCCCATGCCCATGCCGCCGTGCTCTTCGCTCACGTACAGGCCCGTTAGGCCCAGCTCGGCCATTTCGCCGTAAGCAGCGCGGTCAAAACCGCCCGCTGCCACGATGGCGCGGCGGCGGTCAAAGTCGTAGCCCTTGTCCACCCATTTGCGCACTGCGTCGCGCAGTTGTTCTTGGTCGTCAGAAAAATCGAAATCCATGTGTGTATCTCCTTAACCCAGAACTGTCTGGGCGACGATGTTGCGTTGCACTTCGTTGCTGCCGCCATAAATGGTGGTCTTGCGCATGTTGAAGTAGTTGGCGGCCAGGGGGGCGTTGGCCAGCGTGCCGCCGGGGAAGTCGCCTTGCCAGCCAGCGTCCATGGCTTCGAAGATGAAGGGCAGGGCAAAGGGGCCAGCTGCTTGCATCATCAGCTCGGTGTAGCGTTGCTGGATTTCGCTGCCTTTGATCTTCAAGAGGCCGGCAATGTCGAGCGAGTTCTTGCCCGATTTTTCAGCAGACAATACGCGCAAAACCAGCATTTCGAGTGCGACGATGTCGACTTCGAGCTTGGCGATTTCGTCACGGAAGCGCAGGTCGTCGTACACACCTTCGGCTTTGGCGATGCGCTTCAAACGCTCCAATTCGCGCTTGGCGCGGTTCACGTCGGCGATGTTGGTGCGCTCGTGGGCCAGCAGGTGCTTGGCGTAGTTCCAGCCCTTGTTTTCCTCGCCCACCAAGTTGTCGGCTGGCACTTCGACGTTGTCAAACCAGACCTCGTTGACTTCGCATTCGCCGTCCAGCAGCTTGATTGGGCGCACGGTGATGCCGGGCGACTTCATGTCGATCAACAGGAACGAGATGCCAGTTTGGGGCTTGCCCTCGGTGCTGGTGCGCACCAAGCAGAATATCCACTCGCCGTATTGACCCAGAGTGGTCCAGGTTTTCTGGCCATTGACGATGTATTTGTCGCCCACGCGCTCTGCGCGGGTTTTGAGCGAGGCCAGGTCCGAGCCGGAACCCGGCTCGCTGTAGCCCTGGCTCCACCAGACTTCGCCGCTGGCGATGCCGGGCAAAAAGCGCTGCTGCTGCTCGGCGTTGCCAAAGGCCATGATGACGGGGGCCACCATCACGGGGCCAAAAGGCACCACGCGGGGGGCACCGGCCAAGGCGCATTCTTCTTCAAACAGGTGTTTTTGGATGGCTGACCAGCCGGGGCCACCAAACTGTGTGGGCCAGCCCCAACCGAGCCAGCCCTTTTTGCCCAAAATTTTGGCCCAGCGCTGCAAGTCCTCGCGGGTCAGGCGCATGGCGTTGTGCACTTTGTGTGAAATGTCGGCGGGCAAGTTGTCCTTGACCCAGGTGCGAATCTCGTCGCGGAACGCGAGCTCTTCGGGGGTGAATGCCAAATCCATGGGGTTTCTCTCAAAATCAAACGGTCGTGCTTTTTATCACGCGCCACCCGGTTTGGCTTGTCTTTGGTGCGACAAATGCCGGG
>NZ_CALBEX010000231.1 GCF_937889215.1 uncultured Limnohabitans sp. | reverse complement strand
CCCACGAGGTGTTGTCTTTCATCAAGGGTTTTGTGCCCAAGGCTGACAGCAGTCTTTGAAAATCAGGGCGGCTGTGCCCTGTGGGTCTTCCTCATGCGCCAAGTGCCCCAATTTTTGCTGCACGTGCAGTTTGGCTTGGGGCATCAATTGGCTGGCGTCTTGTGCCAGTTGAGGCGGCACCGTTCGATCGGCTGAACCGACCAAAATCGACACCGGGTTGGCGATGCGGTGCAGTAGTTCAGACAAATCTTGCAGTTTCCAAGCGGCCATCATGCCCAACACACTGTGCACGTGTCCTGTGTGACCGAAGACGCGCCGGTAAAGGGCCATGCCTTCCTCGTCCAGTTGTGAGCCCGTTTGTTCCATCGATTTGGCCAACAGGGCGGGGCGGTTGGCCAATTTGGCTGTGGCCCAAGCAGACAGGGGATTGAGGGCGGCCAATTTGGCGGTGGGGCCGAAAATCCAAGAAGGCAGTCCGGGAATGGGCAGCCAAGCCGGGTTCATTCCAATCAAATGCGTCTGCGCCAGCGCGCCTTGGTGCAAGACCATGTGGGCAGCAATGGCCGCACCCGCGGAGTGGCCTGCGACCACGGTGGGCGTGATGTCCATTTGCAGCAGCAAAGCCCGCAGCCCTTCGGCCATGCCATGCAACGACAGACCGTCTTCACCCCCTCTGCTGGTGAAGGCGTGACCGGGCAAATCGGGGGCAATGACTTGAAAGTGTTGGCTCAGCAAGGGCATCAGTCCACGCCAACTGAAACTGCCTGAGCCGGTGCCGTGCAAGAGCAACAGGGCGGGGCCTTGCCCCATGCGCTGAACATGCCATCGAATGCCACCCGCGTTGACAAAATGGCTCTGCGCTGCATGGGGCCAAGCGTGCCGATGTTCGGCCCAGTCCATGGTGGGGTAAAACCGCTCGTACATCATGCGCTCAACGTCGTCTCAAATTGTCCATCGCCGAGGCCATCCGTTGCGCTTGAACCTGCGGCATGGGCAGGTAATTGCCCCCCATGGTGCTGGCCATGTTTTGCACCTGCGCATCGGGTTTAACCGAGGTGTCTATCCACATGGACC
>NZ_CALBEX010000230.1 GCF_937889215.1 uncultured Limnohabitans sp. | reverse complement strand
CCCACAAACTGATCGAGCGCATCAAATGGTGGGAAAACTACACCGCCATCAACGGCGGCGAGATGAACAACAACCCCTCGCCCGGCAACAAGGCGGGCGGCCTGACCACCATCCTGGAGAAATCTTTGGGCGCAGTAGCCAAGGGCGGCACCAGCAATTTGCAAGCGGTGTACGAATACGCTGAGCCCGTCACAGCCAAAGGCTTTGTCTACATGGACACCCCCGGCTACGACCCCGTCAGCGCCACAGGCCAGGTTGCGGGTGGTGCCAATTTGATTTGCTTTACGACAGGGCGCGGCAGCGCTTATGGCTGCGCGCCATCGCCAAGCCTCAAGTTCTCAACCAACACCGCCCTCTGGAAAAAACAGGAAGAAGACATGGACCTGAACTGCGGCGAGATCGTGGACGGCGGCGTGAGCATTGCCGAGATGGGTCAGCGGATTTTTGAAATGATCCTGGCCGCTGCCTCGGGAGAGCCCACCAAGAGCGAGCGCCATGGCTACGGCCAAAACGAATTCGTGCCGTGGCAAGTCGGCGCGGTGATGTGAGCACCGTTTTGATCCGCGTATCGACACCGGACAGGCAGGCAGGCTGCTGTAGGTCGGCACCTTCAGGTCCGACATTTGTCTGCCTCGGCACAAGCCTCATTTCGGGGCCAAAGCCACCGACCGACCAAGACACTCGGCGCAAACCGTTGTGATGGATTTTTTTACAGACGACAAGACCCCTATGAGCCACACCATTTCTGCCAACGACCTGCGCACCAAAGTTGCCCACATCATTGAACAAGCGGGCAGCACGCCTGCCGAAGCCGCGCAAGTGGCCGACAACCTGGTCATGGCCAACCTGAGCGGCCACGACTCGCATGGCGTGGGCATGGTGCCGCGTTATGTGGACGCCGTGCTCGAAGGGGGCCTGAGTCCCAACACGGGCGTCAAAGTGCTGCTCGACACCGGCCCGCTGCTGAACCTGGACGGCCAACGCGGCTACGGCCAGATCACCGGCGTGCAAGCAATGCAAATGGGCATTGAACGTGCCAAACAACACGGCGTGTGCACCATAGCCCTGAGCCGCTCGCACCACCTGGGCCGCATTGGCCACTTTGCCGAAATGGCCGTGGCCCAAGGCCTGGTGTCGGTGCATTTTGTGAACGTGCTCTCGCGTCCGGTGGTCGCGCCCTTTGGCGGTGGCGATGGGCGCTTTGGCACCAACCCTTGCTGCATCGGCGTGCCCATGGGCACCCGCGCCCCCTTTGTGCTGGACTTTGCCACCAGCCGCGTGGCCCAAGGCAAG
>NZ_CALBEX010000229.1 GCF_937889215.1 uncultured Limnohabitans sp. | reverse complement strand
CGATCTCGATGTCGTGGAAGTTCTGCACGGCGGCGCGAAACACCATGCGGCCAATTCGGCCAAATCCGTTGATGCCAATTTTGGTGGTCATGTTCGTCTCACTTTCGTTAGGGGTCTGTGCTGCAACCCACCCGGCTCGGGTGTGCTGATCGTGTAACCATCCTATGCGAATTAATGAAACTTTGTTACCAAACCCCTTGTGCGTGTGGATTTGTTCTGGGTTTGTAACTGATGCGGCAAGAGAGGGATGCGCCCATTTTCAGGGCATTCACGCCGCGCCCTCAAGCCATCCATCGCGTATGAAACTTCCCCGCCCTGTCGGTGCGCTGGTAAGTGTGTGCCCCAAAATAATCGCGCTGAGCTTGCAGCAAGTTGGCGGGCAAACGTGCTGAGCGGTAGGCATCGTAATAACTCAAGGCGCTCATGAATGCAGGCATAGCCACGCCGCGCAGTGCAGCTGCGGCCACGACTTCCCGCAAGTCTTGCTGGCTGTCGGCCATGACGCGGGCAAAGTGCGGGTCCACCAGTAAATTGGGCAAATCGGCCTGAGTTTGAAAGGCGCGGCGGATGTCTTCGAGCAGGTTGGCGCGGATGATGCAGCCCGCACGCCAGACCTTGGCGACTTGGGCCATGGGCAGATGCCACTGGTGTTCGCGGTCGGCGGCCCGCATGAGGGCAAAGCCCTGGGCATAGGCGCAAACCTTGGCGGCCATCAAGGCCCCACGCAGCTGGGCCAAGACCGCACCACGCTCAGGCCACGGTGATGCAGGTGGCCCGTGCAAAACCCGGGCAGCTGCGACGCGCTCGGTCTTGATGGCGCTCAGCGTGCGGGCGAACACCGCCTCGGCAATGGTCGGCGCGGGCACGCCCAAATCAAGCGCCACCTGGCTGGCCCATTTGCCTGTGCCTTTTTGTTCGGCGGTGTCCAAGATCATGTCCACTAAAGGCACACCGGTTTCAGGGTCGGTGTGTTGAAGGATTTGTGCGGTGATGTCGATCAGGTAACTGCCCAGCTCGCCCTCGTTCCAGGTGGTCAACACTTCGCTCATTTCTGCCGCTGACAAGCCCAACTTTTGCATGAAGGCATAGGCCTCGCAAATCATCTGCATGTCGGCGTATTCGATGCCGTTGTGCACCATCTTGACGAAATGACCCGCACCACCAGGACCCATCCATTCGCAGCAGGGCTGGCCGTCTTCGGCCTTGGCCGACATGGCTTGCATCAGGGATTGGATCAGCGGCCAGGCTTGGGGCGAACCACCGGGCATGAGAGCTGGGCCGTGCAAAGCGCCATCTTCACCACCGCTCACGCCAGCCCCCACATACAAAATGCCCGAGCCTTGCAGCGCAGCGATGCGCCTCTGGGTGTCGGTGAACAAGGTGTTGCCACCGTCAATGAGCACGTCGCCTGCCGACAACAAGGGGCGCATCTGGGTCAACACCTCGTCCACTGCCGCTCCGGCGGGCACCATCATCCAGATGCGCCGAGGCATGGCCAGACTGGCCACCAGATCGGGCAATGAAGACGCGGCTTGAGCTCTCAGGCCTTGGGTGCGCTGGCTGAAGCTCTTCCTGCGCTCGGCGTTCAAATCAAAACCGCTGACCGAAAAACCATTGCGCTCCAAATTCAGGGCCAGGTTTTCACCCATCACGCCCAAGCCCACAAGGCCGATGTCCATGGTTTGCATGTTTGCGTTGACCCTTTCTATTCCATCGCCGCATCCACCAACAGAGCGAGCATGCGGATTGTCGTTGGCGGTCGATGCGCCAGGTGTCGCGCAGCTGTCGCCATCAAGGGGCGCAAAAAAACCTGACAAGCTTCGGGCGCAAAAGCCCTGACCTGGCAGGTTTTTCAACCGAATCAGAGAGCATCAGCCCCTGCCCGGAATCTCCGAGAGCAGTTGCTCCACATGGGCCTTGGCTTTTTCGAGCGAAGCCATGCTGCCTGTCAGGTACATGCGGCCACTGGCACCGATCATGCTGCACTCGACCAGGGTCAGGTCGGGGGCGACTTTTTCGGCTTCGTTGGCCATGTGGGCACCAAACAGGGCCGGGGCCACTTCCATGAGCAGCATGTTTTGGCCAGGCAGCACCATGCTGGCTTGGCGTGTACGGTTCATCAGCACGGCGTGCTGATCGGTCACGTCTTCCAGAATGTCGCTGTACAGCAGGTGCGGGCGCAGCTGGTCTTGGGCCTTGGCGCCCATCCAGTCCAAAATGACCTGGCCAGCACGCTGCAGCGCCGCGCTGTCGTTGCTGTGCAACTCCAGCACGCCGAACTGCCGCTCCACGGCCAGGATGCCGGGCTCGAGCGTGGGCTCGGCCTTCAGGGCCAAGTCAATCACGCGCTGGATGGACAGCCCGGGGGCGATTTCGACCAGCAGCGCGTTGGTGCCTTGCATCGCCACGTAGCCGCGTGCGCCCAAGGGCGAACTCATCCACGAAGAGAACTGGGGCTGCAGGTCTGTGAGCGTCAGGTAAACCCGAAGCTCAGCGGCCGGCTTGGTGGGCGGTTTCGTGGCCGCGGTGGCTTTTTTGCTTGTGGCCATGCGGCCTCCTTATCTGCAGCAGCCTGCGATCACTTGCCGTCAAAGGCTTTGGACACGTCAGCGTGTGGACGTGGGATGACGTGGCAAGACACCACTTCACCGATTGCGCCCGCGGCTTCAGCACCGGCTTCGGTGGCGGCTTTGACGGCACCCACGTCGCCCGAGACGATGATGGCGACGAGGCCGCCACCGACTTCTTTTTTGCCAACGATGTTGACGTTGGCGGCTTTGACCATGGCGTCAGCGGCAGCGAAGGCAGCAACATAACCTTTGGTTTCGATCATTCCGATAGCTTGTGACATGTGAGTCTCCTTGAGGGGTTAAAAAGAAAGGGTTGAGGGAAAGGGTGAGGGAAAAAATACCGCTGCGTCAACGCATCGGTGTGGGGGTGTCGTATTTGTCGAGTGATGCAATGACCAAGGCATCGGCCACCACACGCGGGTGCGCAGGAGCGAACCACCAGGCAGCGGGTGCGCCGATGGTGATCATCACGCGCTCGCCGATGCCGCAGCCCAGCGGGTCGTAGCAAACGACCACGTCCTTGGGGTAGTCCAGTTGCACTTCCAGCAAGGCACCCGCAGGCAATTCCGGCAGTCGCTTGCTGGCCACGATGCGGCCGATCACGGTTCCTGTTTTCATGCGGTGGCTCCTCGGTCAATGGTGATGCCGCGCTTGCGCAGGGCTTCTTTGCCCAAAGGGGTCAAGACCGCTTTGGGGTGGATGCGAACGGTTTTGACGCTGGCGGGCAAGGTTTTGAGCAGCTTCTCGCCGATCACGCCTTGGAGTTCGGGCACGTCTTCTTTGTGATCGTGCATGTCGCAGGTGTCGCTCTTGCACTCGCAGGCTTTGCCTTCTTTGCACGAGGGGCAGCAAGCGGCCGGGTTGATGGCAGTGGTGGCGGCCATGGCCGAGGCACCACCGGATGTACCAGCAGAGGCCGCCACGGCTTTCACCGCCGCTTCGTCCACACGCATGTCAAAACGCAGCAAGCCCGATTGCGCCGCTTGCAGCAGCGCAGGGCTGGCGGCCAGGCGCTTGAACAGGTCGGTCAGCGAGGCGGCTTGCGCAGCGGTGCCCACACGCAAGGGCACCACCACGCCCTGCGGCCCAGTCGCGGGCGTATTCGCTGACGCTGCCGCCGGGGCAGCAGGTGCAGGTGCAGCAGCAGGCTTGGGCGCGCCAATTTGCTTCCAATAAGCGTCTTTGACGGCGATCAGGCCATCGCGTATCTGGTACACGTCGGTGCCGTCCAGCGTGACCGACTGGCCACCGGGCAAAGGCACGCCCACCTTGTAGTTTTGCACCACGGTCTGACCCAGCACGTTCATGTGCGAATCCGAGAACTTGGGGCCTGTAGGGCTGGCAAAGCGCTCTTTCAAGAACGCCCGGCAGGCTTCGCGGCCACGGAGCACGCGCGAGTCGGGCAAGGTCCACACCACATCGGGGGCAAAGCAGGCCACGATGGCTTCTGCACTGACCATCTCGTAACCTTGTTCGAAGCGGCGCATCAAGGCGGCCACCGAAGCGGGGTCATCCTTGGCTCGGCCTGCCCCCAAAGCCGTGCGCACCTGCGCCCGAATTTGGTCGCGCAAAGCGTCAGTGCTCATGCAGCACCTCCTGCGTCGCGGATCACGGCCTCGGCCACGGCAGCAGCGGCCCGCACGTCCGACGCATTGCCCGACAGGTACAAGCGACCGGCTGGACCCATGAAGCGGCAGTCGATCAGTTTGATGTTGGCGGCCTTCTCGGCCTCGTTGGCCACCAGCAGCGCATACGACGAGGTGGTCATCTCCATGATGTAGAGCGACTCGCCGGGCAAGAGCATGCTGCCGGACTTGCTGCGGTTGATCAAAAAGGCGTGGTAGCCGTCGACCCGGTCAATGACTTTGGAGGCCAGGATTTCGGGCTTGAGCACGCTTTTCTCGCTCACGCCCATGGCTTCGAGCACCGCGGCACCCGCCGATTTGACGGACGAAGAAGACTGGCCGTGAAACTCCAGATAGCCAAACTGCCGCTCCACCACCAGATTGCCAGGCTTGACGTTGTCGTGCTTCAAGGCGATGTCGGTCAGCCACTCGATGTCCATGCCGGGGGCCACTTCGATGACCATAGCCGCGTCGTTGTGGCGTGGCAAAAAACCGCGGGCGGTGGAGCCGAGCAAACACATCAGTTGTGGCTGCAAGCGGTCCAGAAAAATATAACTGCGCAAAGTGGACATGGGAGGCTTTCAGCGAAGGTATTCGAGTTCTTCCTGCACGATGCGCAGGACCATGGCCTGAAGTTCAGGCGTGAGGGTGGACAGTTGGCTTGGTGCCGCTGACACACCGGCAGACAGGGCTGCGCCCGAGGCCATGGCCCCGGCCCAGCCGCCCGGCAGCGGAAAGGCCACGCGTTTCCAGTTGACCAGCAGCTCGGGGCCGACGTTGCAGTCCACCGAGCTTTTGCCCGCGTAACCTGTGCCGATGGTGAAGGTGTAGGGCAAGCCGGTGTTGGCACCGGTGCTGTCATGCACCGTGGAGCCGTTGACGACCACGCGGTAATAGTCGAGTGCCGCACCCCAGACCACGGCCTGCTCGGCGCTGGCCGAATGGATGCCCGAGGTGTGGCCCGCACCGCTGTGCTGCAGCATGAGGCGCGCCACGCCAATGGCTTGGTCGATGTCCTGCACCACCACGCAACCCAAAATCGGCGAGAGTTTTTCTTTGAGCAGTACATGGCCCGCTTGCGGGTTGGCGATGGGGCACACCAGCGCCTGGCAATCCACCGGCACCTGCACGCCTGCGGCTTGGGCAATTTCAAACGCGGGACGGCCGACCACCTTGCCGTTGAACTTGCCACCAGGAAAGGCGTGGTTCTGAATTTTCTGTGCTTCTTCTTCGGTGCACACATGAGCACCCTGGCGGGCCAGGGCTTGCTGCATCTGCGCGGCGATGCTGGCGTGCAGCAAGAGCACCGATGGGGCCGAGCAGGGGCTGCCGTAGTCAAAGTTCTTGGCCGTCACAATGGTCTGCGCAGCGGCTTCGATGTCGGCGCTGGCGTCCACATAAATCGGCACATTGCCCGAGCCCACGCCAATGGCGGGGTTGCCCGAGCCGTAAGCGGCGCGCACCATGGGCGTACCGCCGGTGGCCAAAATCACGTCGGTGCGGGCGTCGCGCATCAGTGCACCTGTGGCCTCGACGGTGGGGCGGGTCAGAATCT
>NZ_CALBEX010000228.1 GCF_937889215.1 uncultured Limnohabitans sp. | reverse complement strand
CATCGCGGCCCATGCCGCGATGCTTACCTCCACCGACTGGACTTGCGCATGATCGCCCCTTCCCTTTTGACCTGGTCTGAAAAAGACACCACACGCTCCGCCATTTGGCGTTCCGACCAAGTCATGCCCAAACAAGTGGTGCTGGCCGATGACACCATGACCGCCGACACGGCCTACCGCCTGGCCTGCGCGGGCACGGGCTTGCTCTGGCGCAGCGATTTTCAAAATGCGCGGCAAATGTTGCAAGCGTTGACACGGCGCATCGACAAACCCAAAAAGGTGCGCGTTAAAAAATCCGATGACGCAGCGCCAGCCCTGCCAGGCGCAGCTTTCCACACCCATCGACAAGCCCAAGCCCAACGCACCCGGATCTTGAGCCAGGTTTTGATTGAGTTGAACAGCGACTACGGCATTGACCTGCGCCGCGCGCCCGATGCCAAAGCGGCCTGCCTGCAAGCCTTTGGCCCCACCAACGGCCAGTCCTCGGTCGTCTCACTGCGCAGCCTGCAAGGGGCGATTGGCGCATTCGAGTGGCGCAAAAACGGGGTCGAGGTGCCCGCCATGGGCGAGGCCTTGCGCATTTACCCACACTACGGCGTTTTTTCTCCGGTGCGGGGCGAGTACGTGGAGTTGGTGGCCAAAGCCCCTTGGCCAGAAGCCATGGCGACACACCCGGTGGCGTTTGACATTGGCGTGGGCACCGGTGTGTTGTCTGCCGTACTGTCCCGCCGCGGTGCCAAGCAAGTGGTCGGCACCGACCTGTCAGAACGCGCTTTGGCTTGTGCCCTCGACAATTTGCAACGCTTGGGCCTGCAAAACCAGGTCCAACTGGTTCAAACCCACCTGTACCCCGAAGGTCAAGCTGCCGTGGTGGTCTGCAACCCCCCTTGGTTGCCCGCACGGCCCACCACCTTGCTGGAGCAAGCCGTCTACGACGAAGGCAGCCAGATGCTCAAGGGCTTTTTGGCAGGCTTGCCAGCCCACCTGTGCGAAGGCGGCGAGGGCTGGCTGATTTTGTCCGACTTGGCCGAACACCTGGGCCTGCGCAGCCGCGATGCCTTGCTGGGCTGGATCACCGACGCGGGCCTTCAGGTGCTGGACCGCTTGGACGTGAAACCGGTGCACGCCAAAGCGCAAGACGCCAGCGACCCGCTGCACGCGGCACGCTCGGCCGAAGTCACCTCTTTGTGGCGATTGGGTGTGGCTGCGGCAGGCTGACACCACCCCACAGCCTCACACCCGCGCCAACACCGGCCCCAACGCCACCCCCGTGTGGGTGCCCAAGATCACCAAGGCCTCAGGTGTCATGGCGGCCACAATGCGCCCTCCGGCGTTGCCGCCTTCAGGCCCCAAGTCAATCACCCAGTCGGCTTCGGCGATCACATCCAGGTCGTGCTCGATCACGATCACACTGTGACCGGCATTCACCAAACGGTGGAGCACGCTGATGAGTTTGTCCACGTCGGCCATGTGCAGGCCCACGGTGGGTTCGTCCAGCACATACAGCGTGTGCGGCGCTTTGTTGCCGCGCTTGCCCACTTCGTCGCGCACCTTGGTCAGCTCGGTCACCAACTTGATGCGCTGCGCTTCACCACCGCTCAGGGTCGGTGAAGGCTGGCCCAAGGTCAGGTAACCCAGGCCCACGTCTTTGAGCAACTGCAAGGGGTGGGCGATGCTGGGCATGGTGGCAAAGAAGCCCACGGCCTCGTCGACTTCCATTTGCAACACGTCGCCAATGCTTTTGCCGCGCCAAGTCACCGCCAGAGTTTCGGGGTTGAAACGCGCACCCCGGCAGGTCTCGCAATGCACTTTCACGTCGGGCAAAAAGCTCATCTCGATGGTACGCATGCCTTGGCCCTCGCAGCTGGGGCAGCGGCCTTCGCCGGTGTTGAAGCTGAAACGCCCGGCAGCGTAACCTCGGGCTTTGGCCTCCAAGGTTTCGGCAAACAGCTTGCGGATCGTGTCCCAAAAGCCGATGTAGGTGGCGGGGCAAGAGCGCGGTGTTTTGCCGATCGGGGTTTGGTCCACTTCGAGCACGCGGTCGATGGTTTCAAAACCCTGCACATCTGAACAAGCACTCAGCGCGACGCGATGACCGGCGTCTTGTGCGGTGCGGCCTGCAAAGGTGGAGCGCTGGCCGACCAGGGCTTGCACGTTGGCCAGCAACACATCGCGGGCCAGTGTGGATTTGCCGGAGCCGCTGACGCCTGTAACGGCCACCAAACGTTTGAGGGGCACTTGCACATCGACTTGACGCAGGTTGTGCAGGTTGGCACCGGTGAGTGTGAGCCACTGGGGGACGGGCGCCTCGTGTGTTTCTGCAATGGCTTCAGGCGCGGCCTTCTTTTTGCCTTTCACTTTGGTGGTGGCCTTTGCTGCGGTGATGGCGGCTTCGGTTGCAGTGACGACTTGCAAAGAATCGGGATCTGACCCCAATTGATTGAGCGGCGACGCCAATGTCTCGACATGGGGTGATGGGCTGGGCGACGATTTTGGCGTACCCCCGCCATATGAGGAGTCCAGCCCATTGCCCCATGTCGAGACTGCCACCTTTCTACGAGCCTGCATCGGATGCTTCATCGCGTGCAACAAATAGCGTCCGGTTTGTGAATCGGCAGAAGCAGTGATGTCGGCCACCGAGCCTTCGGCCACCAAGCGTCCGCCGCGTTTGCCAGCACTCGGGCCAATGTCGATGATGTGGTCGGCGCGGCGGATCGTGTCTTCGTCGTGCTCCACCACCACCAGCGTGTTGCCCTTGTCGCTGAGGCTTTGCAGGGCGTTGAGCAAAATTCGGTTGTCACGCGCATGCAAGCCAATGGTGGGTTCGTCCAGCACGTAGCAGACGCCTTGCAGATTGCTGCCCAACTGCGCAGCCAAGCGGATGCGCTGCGCCTCGCCGCCCGACAGCGTGGGCGCGCCCCGGTCGAGCGTGAGATAGCCCAGGCCCACTTCTTCTAAAAATTCCAAGCGACTCTTGATCTCGGGCACCAGGTCACGGGCGATGTCGGCATCGCGGCCGGTGAGATGCAGCTTGTCAACCCAGTGCCGCACATCGCTCACCGACAAGCTGGCGACGTCGGTGATGCGCCAGCCCTGGCCCAGCGCTGCACCCAGCCGCACGGCACGCGCCGTGGCGTTCAGACGGGTGCCTTCGCAGCTGGGGCAGGCCACGTTGGCCAAGTCTTCGATTTCGGGCTCGGCAAAAGTCTGCTCACGGCCTTTGTTCTTGTCGTCTTGCACCGAGTCGTCAAACACTTGGCGCTCGTCCTTGCTGAGCTTGACGCCCGTGCCTACGCAATCGGGACACCAGCCGTGTTTGCTGTTGTACGAAAACAAACGCGGATCGAGTTCCGCATACGAGGTGGAACACGCCGGGCATGCGCGCAGTGTCGAAAACACGCGGTGCTGGCCGATGCGGGCGGTAGATTCGCCGCTGAACATGGCTTCGCGCAGACCGTCCAGATCGCTCAACACATGCACCACGCCTTTGCCGTGCTCCAGTGTTTTGGTCAGGGCTTGGCGCAAGGCGGTTTCTTGGGCAGACGACACATCCAGGCTGGCCACGGGCAACTCGATGTTGTGCTCCTTGAAGCGGTCGATGCGCGGGAAACCTTGTGTGGGCAAAAAGTCGCCATCGACCCGCAGGTGGGTGTAGCCACGCGGACGGGCCCAATCGGCCAACTCGGTGTACACGCCCTTGCGGTTGACGACCAGCGGCGCCAGCAAGCCGATGTGCTGACCCTTGAACTGCGTCATGAGCTGCGCGATGATGCTGTCGGGTGTTTGCGGTTGCACAGGCGTGTTGTCGTGCACGCAATGCTGAATGCCCAGCTTCACGTACAGCAGTCGCAAAAAGTGCCAGACCTCGGTGGTGGTGCCCACGGTGGATTTGCGCCCACCGCGCGACAGCCGCTGCTCAATCGCCACGGTAGGCGGGATGCCATACACCGCATCGACCTCGGGGCGGCCTGCAGGCTGCACGATGGCGCGGGCATAAGCGTTCAGGCTTTCCAGATAGCGGCGCTGGCCTTCGTTGAACAGGATGTCAAAGGCCAGCGTGGACTTGCCCGAACCGCTCACGCCTGTGACCACGTTGAACTTACCGCGTGGAATGTCCACGCTCAGGTTCTTGAGGTTGTGCTCTTTGGCGTTGACGATCTGGATGTTGTTGTTCAACACGGGCGCGCGTTTGGCAGACATTGCAGGAGACCCTGAGGCCTCGCGACCCCGAACCTTCGCCAGCGAGGCTGCGGTGTCAGAGGGTGACGATTTTGGCGTACCCCCGCCGTATGAGGAACCCGCTGACACCGCAGCCTCGCCCCCACCAACGTACAAATCCGCACCCAAACGCTCAGCCACACCAAACACCTCCCCCATAGACTCGGCGTACTCACGCAACGCCAGCCCGGTGTGCGATGTCGCGTGTTGGCGCACATCTTCGGGCGTGCCCTCGGCCACGATCAAGCCCCCGGCATAACCACCCTCTGGCCCCAGATCGATCAACCAATCGCTGGCGCGGATCACATCCAGGTTGTGCTCGATCACTATGAGCGAATGCCCCGCTTCGAGCAACTTGCGCAAAGCCCGCATGAGCTTGGCGATGTCGTCAAAGTGCAGGCCGGTGGTCGGCTCGTCAAACAAAAACAACGTGCCTTTTCGGGCCAGGCTCTGACGGCTCTTTGAGGCGCTTTTGGCGGCTTCAGCCAAAAAGCCCGCGAGCTTGAGGCGCTGCGCCTCACCACCCGACAAGGTGGGCACCGGCTGGCCCAGGCGGACATACTCCAAACCCACATCGACAATCGGCTGCAAAGCACGGATCACGTCACGGTCTTGCGCGAACAAAGCCGCAGCTTCGCTCACGGTGAGCTGCAAAATGTCGGCCACATTGAGGTGGCGCACCGCACCGCCGATGGCTTGGCGCTCGATGGTGATTTCCAAAATCTCAGGACGGTAGCGCTTGCCATCGCAGTCGGGGCAACGCAAATACACGTCGCTCAAAAACTGCATTTCGACGTGCTCAAAACCCGAGCCGCCACAAGTGGGGCAGCGCCCGTCACCGCCGTTGAAGCTGAACTTGCTGGCGGTGTAGCCGCGCTGGCGCGACAGCGGCGCGGTCGCAAAAATCTCGCGAATCGCGTCCCACGCGCCCACATAACTCACCGGGTTGGAGCGGGCGGTTTTGCCAATCGGCGACTGGTCCACAAACACCACATCGCTCAGGTGGTCTGCGCCCAACAGGCGGTCGTGTGCGCCCGGGGTTTCGGTGGCTTTGCCAAAGTGGCGCATCAGTGCCGGGGCCAGCACGTCTTGAATCAAACTCGACTTGCCCGAACCACTGACACCGGTGATGGTGACCAAGCGCTGCAGCGGAAAGTCCACGCTGATGTTTTGCAAGTTGTGCTCGCGCGCACCTTCCAAAATCAATCGCGGCGTGCTGTCGCTCACCATGCGCTTGAAGCCCAAACCCACTTGTTTGCGGCCGCCAAGATAAGCGCCCGTCAGCGTGTCGGCATTGCGCAGGTCGGCAGTGGTGCCATCAAACACGATTTGCCCACCGCGCTCGCCGGGGCCGGGGCCCATGTCGATCATGCGGTCAGCCGCCATCATCACGGCCGGGTCGTGCTCGACCACCACAAGCGTGTTGCCAGCATCGCGCAGGCGGTGCATGGCCAAAGTGATGCGGTGCATGTCACGCGGGTGCAGGCCGATGCTGGGTTCGTCCAGCACAAACAGGGTGTTGACCAGGCTGGTGCCCAGGGCGGTGGTGAGGTTGATGCGTTGGACTTCGCCGCCGCTGAGGGTGCGGCTTTGGCGGTCGAGCGTGAGGTAGCCAATGCCCACGTCGCACAGGTATTTGAGGCGGGTGGTGATTTCTTCTAACAGCAGTTGCAGGGCTTTTTGTTCGGCACTTGGGCCTTGGGGTTTTGCCTGACTTGCTTCTGTGGTTTCTTCGGCGGTTCGGTCTGCATCAGAGCGGGGGGCGGGCTCCTCATACGGCGGGGGTACGCCCAAATCGTCGCCCGCCCCCCGCTCTGACGCAGACCTTGTGGTCGATCGGGCGTCTTGCGCCCTCTCTGTCGCTGCCTGTGCCTGTGCCCTAGTCTGCGCTTCTGCTTCTGCACCCACGGCTTCGGCCGGGGAAGGGCTGGGTGACGATTTTGGCGTACCCCAGCCGTATGAGGAGCCCAGCCCATCCCCAGCCGGAGCCTCCCCAAAATTGCTCAACAACCCAGCACCCAGGGACGCTTGCCCAGAAGCCGACACCCGGTCAAAGAACAAACGCAACCGGTCCAGCGGCATGATCATCATGTCGTGCAGGCTCAAACCCGGCAGCGCTTCAAGCTGCGCACGCGTCCACTTCACACCTGCGGGCATGAAACGCTGTGCCACTGGCAAGACCCCATCGGCATCCGTGTGGCTACCAATGCGCCACAACAAACTCTCGGTCTTCAAACGCGCCCCTTGGCAGGTCGGGCACTCGGTGTAACTGCGGTACTTGGACAAGAGCACCCGGATGTGCATCTTGTAGGCCTTGCTCTCGAGGTACTCAAAAAAGCGCTTCACGCCGTACCACTGGTGGTTCCAGCGGCCCTTCCATTCGGGCGAACCGTTGATGACCCAGTCCTGCTGCGCCTTGGTCAGCTTGTCCCAAGCCGTGTCGCGCGGAATGCCTGCGGCCTCGGCGTGACGCATCAGATCGTCCTGATTTTCTTGCCAGGCGGGTGTTTGCAGCGTCTTGATGGCCCCGGCGCGCAGCGTGAGCTTTGGGTTGGGAATCACCAAGCCGTAATCGACCCCGATCACGCGGCCAAAACCCCGACAGGTCTCGCACGCGCCCACGGCCGAGTTGAAGGAAAACATCGACGGGATCGGGTCGGTGTAACGCTGATCGCTGTCGGGGCAATGCAAGCCTGTCGAAAAGCGCCAGATGTCGAAGGCTGGCTCGGAAGAAGAATTGGGATCTGACCCCGATTTCTCTACATACACATTCAGGCGACCGCCGCGCTTCAGGGCCACTTCGATGGCTTCGACCGCGCGGGCTTTTTCGGCGGTGCCGATGCGAAAGCGGTCGGCGATCACGTCCAGCACCTTGCGCGGGCCGGTGGGGGTGGCCACTTCGCGTTCGGCCTGCACTTTGGTGAAGCCGCTGGCCGACAACCATTGCTCGACCTGCTCGGCGCTGGTGTTGGCGGGCATCTCTACGGGGAAGGTCAGGTACAAGCGCGGATCACCCGCTTGCGCGGCACGCTGGGCCAGTTCGGCATACACCGTGTCGGGGTTGTCGGTGCGCACGCTTTGCGCGGTGTCTTTGTCAAACAACTGGCCCAGACGCGCAAACAATAGCTTGAGGTGGTCGTTCAGCTCGGTCATGGTGCCCACGGTCGAGCGCGAACTGCGCACCGGGTTGGTCTGGTCGATCGCAATCGCCGGGGGCACGCCTTCGACCTTGTCCACTGACGGTTTGTCCATGCGGTCCAGAAACTGGCGGGCATAGGCGCTGAAGGTCTCCACATAGCGGCGCTGGCCCTCGGCATACAGCGTGTCAAACACCAAACTCGACTTGCCCGAGCCGCTGGGGCCGGTGACCACCGTCAACTCGCCGGTGCGAATGTCCAGATCGAGGTTTTTGAGGTTGTGCTGACGGGCACCACGGATGCGGATGAGACCTTGAGACATGGACGGGCTTTATGGGGTGGAGGCCAAACATTCTAGGGCCGCGCCCAATGCACCTAGACAAAGCCTGGCTTGCCCCTTTTTCTTGACCGGGATCATGAAAATTCTGCGTGATCATGCCCCTTCGGCACGACATCTGACAAAATGAAACAAGCTCGCTCAACACGCGAGAAGGGCTTTGAAAAATGTCAATTGCAAGCACCGATGGCCCCGCAACAAACGGCGGCAACCCACTGCAGGACTTGGCCCAAAAGCGCCCTGAATACGCGCCCTTATTGGGCGTACCCCTGCAAGCCTTGTTTCAAAACGAACCCATCACCTTGCCATTGACTGCCAGCGTGCGCGATGTGGCCCTCACCATGCGCAACCGCAGCGTCTCCTCGGTCATGCTGGTGCAAGAAGGCCAATTGGTGGGCCTGGTCACCGACCGTGACCTGCGCAACAAAGTGGTCGCCGAAGGCCTCGACCTGTCGCGTCCAGCAACCGACATCGCAAGCCTGAACCCCATGACCTTGGACCAGCGCAGCCCAGCCTTTGAGGCATTGCTGCTGATGACACGCCACAACATCCACCATCTGCCCGTGATGGACGGACAACAATTGGTGGGCATGGTCACCGCTTCCGACCTGATGCGTCAGCAAAGCACATCACCGGTGTATTTGGCGCGCGACATCCACCGACAAACCACGCTCGAGGGTCTGGTGTGCATCGGTCAACAGGTCAAGGCCTTGCAAAACCATTTGAGTGCAGCCAACACCAGCGCTTACAACACCGGGCACATCATCACCGCCATCACCGACGCGTTGACTTGTCGCCTGATTGCAATGGCCGAGGCGGAATTAGGCCCCCCACCCGTGCGCTATGTCTGGGTGGCGGCAGGCTCGCAAGGGCGTTGCGAACAAACCGCCAAGTCAGACCAAGACAACTGCATGATTTTGGACGACGCCTATGAGCCCAAATTGCACGGCGACTATTTCAAGACCTTGGCTCGCCGGGTCTGCGACGGCTTGGCAGCCTGCGGCTACATTCACTGCCCTGGAGAGATCATGGCGATGACGGACACATGGCGACAACCCCTGCACGTTTGGCGTCAATACTTTCAGCGCTGGACGGAGACACCCGACCCCAAAGCCTTGCTGATGAGTTCTGTGTTTTTTGACTTGCGGGCTATCCACGGACAGTTCGAATTGCTGCAGGTCTTGCGCCAAGAAGTCCTGTCGCGCACCCCAAATCAAAGCCTGTTTTTGGCGCATGTGGTGAACAACGCACTCAAGCAACGCCCCCCACTCAACTTGTTCGGCAACATCTCTCTGATGCGCGGCGGCGAGCATGCCGGGACGGTTGATCTGAAGCACCAAGGCATTGCGCCCATTGTGGACTTGGGGCGGATCTACGCATTGGCGGCTGGTTTGCACGAAGTCAACACGGGCGACCGCATTGAGACAGCATCGAAACTGGGCGAGCTGTCGGAGCAGGGTTCGCGCGATTTGCGCGACGCGCTTGCCTTCGTGTCCAGCCGACGCATCACTCACCAGACGCAACGCATGGAACAGGGCCTGGAACCTGACAACTTCCTGCGCTTGGAAGAGCTGTCAAATTTCGAACGCGACCATTTGCGCGATGCGTTCTCGGTCATCCAATCCCTGCAGGATGTATTGGGCCAGCGCTACCAATCTGGCCGATTTTGACAGCCCACCCGGTCAGTAAGTCAATCGGGCGTAATGGTTTTTTTGTGCCGCCTCGCGGGCCTGGCCCAAGGTGTGGATGCCCATCTCAGCCAATAGGGGAATCATGCGCAAAAACACCTCGGCCGTGACCATCGCGTCGCCCAAAGCGGTGTGACGGCCCAGCACGGTGATGTTCATGCGCTCGGCAATCGCCTCCAGTCGGTGCGAGGCTTGTTGCGGGTGGATCACGGCCGACAGCAGCAAGGTGTCGAGCACCGGCTGGTCAAAGCGCAGGCCGGTGCTGGCCTCTTTGATCTGCAAAAACTTCATGTCAAAAGCGGCGTTGTGCGCCACCAGCACCGTGTCGCGGGCGTAAGCATG
>NZ_CALBEX010000227.1 GCF_937889215.1 uncultured Limnohabitans sp. | reverse complement strand
ACTGCTGAATTGAGCGATGGCTTCGGCCGTGCGGGACGTGTCGGCATGCAGATCAAGTGTGGGCGAACTGCCGTCCCAAGCGTGGCGTGCCAAAACCCCAATGGGTTCGAGCGGCAAAATATCTTCCAGTGAAGTGCCCAACTCCTGCAGCATCTGGTCTAACACCCAACGCATGGTGAACACCGTGGGGCCGGAATCCACGCCCACACCGTCGACCTGCACTTGACGAATTTTCCCGCCGGGGGTGTTGGCACTTTCCAGCAAGGTGACATCCAGCCCGTGGTGAGCCAAAACCAGGGCACTCACCAATCCCCCAATGCCGGCGCCCACCACCACCACACGCGGGGTTTGACCGTTCTTAAACATAGGACTTGCCTTGCCACTGGCCCCGCACTTGCAAAGGCACAAACCGGGCAAACATGGACTCGGCAAAATAGCCGTTTTGCGCAGCCGCCTGAATGGCTTGCAAATGAGCGCCTGTGCGCGCATAAGCGTTCATGTCGGCCACGCTGTCCCAAATAGTGAAGGTCGCTTGTCGGAACAACGGCGCCTCGCCAAGGCCCACTGCCAATTGGCAGCCTTGAACCCCTTCCAGGGCGCGCTCAGACGGGGGCGCATGTCGCCAAAAAGCTGGGGCTTTGCTCAGCTTGATTGAAGCCCTGGTGAGGGCCGCCACCGGCCCATGGGTCGGTTCAGGTGCAACTGCACCCAGCGAAAAGCCATCCCAAGTGCCACGGCACGACCATGCTTGAAGTTTGATGCAGCAAAAATCAGAAGATCTCTGCCGATATTTTTGAACCCATTGCGCATGCGCCACAAAATCATCAGCCGTCTGAGTTGATTCAAACAGGGAAAACAAGCCTTGTCGCGATGAACTGGGTTTCAAACCAAAGCCGCCCTCGTGCCCACTGCCCAGCAACTTGGCAAACAACAAGCCAGGCACGCGGCGCAAAGCAGCCGAGCCTTGGACAATGCGCAACCAACCCCACCACCTTGAAGTCTGGACGATATCAGCCAGCAAGACAACGACCACTTGGCCATTGACAGGTTCTGTTTGTCCCAAATGCATGTGCCCAATTTCCGTAAAAAAGGCCTGCACCACAACCGGTGCAGGCCTTGTGAATTCCAGAGTTTAAGGCTTTGCTAAAACTTGGAGCTCAGGGTAGTCTTTGGCCATCTGAGCGCCATAAAGCGGCTTGTAAGCGCCTTGGTGGCAAGTTGAGCAATTGACTTTGGCAACATCACCTTTGGGACCCAAGCGATGATCTGGGAAGGTTTCGGTGAGTGGCGTCATGTAGTCGTTGTTCAATTCACGCGCCATCCGAATGCCATACCAAGAGGTCACCCGTTGCGGCCTGGATTCCTCCCAGGATTGGAAGTTGCGTGTGTTGTGGCAATAAGTACAGTTCACACCCAAGGACTCGGACATGTGCACCATCAAGGAGTACGTGTGCTCGGTTTGTTTGAGCGAAGCCCGGTTGGCGTTGGAACCCACACCCGCCATGGCTTCGTTGCCATTGACTCGGATAGGCAAAGCATCTTTGAGGTAAGGCGTGAATGGGTCAAACGGCAGTGAACTCAGCCCCGCTTCTTTGGTGGCAATGTTTTGCCCAGCCAAATCACCCAACAAGCTGTTCGCGTACTTGCGGTCTTTGGGCTCGTTCCAAACTTGCGTGGGCACGTTGTTGCCACGGTGGCAGGTGTAACAAGTCAAACCCGTATCCGCCACGTGGGTCTTCCAGTCTTGATTGACCTTTTGCGTCATTTCAAT
>NZ_CALBEX010000226.1 GCF_937889215.1 uncultured Limnohabitans sp. | reverse complement strand
GACTGCGCAGCAGGCAATGTGGCCGCTGCCCCCCCGAGATGCTGAGACTTGGGCCACCGCAGGCAGGGCAGCCAAAGACGCGCAGGCCCACAAAACCCAGTCACGACGGCGCGGGGATGACAAGGGAATTGGGCTTGGATGGGGGGCCATGAATTGCGATCCGTGGACAATAGAGGGTTTTGCGTTGTGCGTTTTCCAACTGTACACGCAATGCGTTTTTATATAAGAAATCAGTGAATTATTGGCAACATCCATGAACCTCGCAAACTTGATCGAAACTTGGGGCGACTCCAATGTGCTGACCATGGCCGGCGCCCTGGTCGGTTTTGTATTTGGCCTGGCCGCTCAGCGCACCCGTTTTTGCGCTCGTGCGGCGGTCGTGGAGTGCTGTGAAGCCCGAACAGGCGACCGCTTCAGCGTGTGGTGGCTGGCATTTGGTGCCTGTTTGGTCGGCGTGCAAGCGCTCGTGCTCATGGGCTGGCTCAAACCATCGGCTTCCCGCTACATCAGCCCGGTGGGCAGCATTTCCGGAGCTGTGTTGGGTGGACTGTTGTTTGGGGCCGGCATGATCTTGACGCGTGGTTGCGCCAGCCGTTTGCTGATTTTGTCGGCCAATGGCAATTTGCGCGCCCTGCTTTCGGGTTTGGTGTTTGCGGTCACGGTGCAAGCGAGCATCGCCGGCTGGCTGGCACCCGCCCGGCAAGCCTTGGTCAATGGGTGGGCTGTGGACGGCGGTCCCTCGCGGGATTTGCTGCAACTGTCCGGCTTGGGGCCCCATGGCGGCATGGCGCTGGCTGTGTTGGCCATGGCCGCGGGTCTTTATTTCTTTTTCAAAACCCACCAGCGCCGATGGGGTTTGGCGGTGGGTTCCATCACCGTGGGCTTGAGCATCGCCCTGGGCTGGGGCCTGACGCAGGCCATCGCTTCGCAGTCGTTTGAGGCGGTGCAAATCCAGGGCCTGAGTTTCAGCAGTGCTTCGGCAGAGTTGCTGATGCGGGCCCTGTCCAGCAGCACATCACCCAGTTGGGGCTTTGATGCGGGCTTGATACCCGCCACTTTTGCAGGTTCTTTGCTCGGCGCTTTGGTGGGCGGTGATTTCAAGTTCGAGGGGTTTAAAACCGAAAACAAGCTGGGCCACTACCTCACGGGGTCTGTGCTCATGGGTTTTGGCGCTGTACTGGCTGGCGGCTGCACCGTGGGTGCGGGCATGACCGGGGGTTCGCTGTTCTCGCTCACAGCTTGGCTGACCTTGGTTGCCATCTGGTTGGGCGCAGGCTTGTCTTGGCGCATCCACCGCAGCATGGGCTGGCCAATCTGATCCAAGCGAATCGAGGGGCAAACATGAAAAAACGCCACCCGTCTTGCGACAGGTGGCGTTTTTTGTGGTGACCTACCTCAAGCCAGTGTGTCGGCCCAAATGTTTTGCGCCCAAGCCCAGGCGTACACGCCCTCCAGCTCATTGGCACCACCGGAAACACCACCCGAACCGGGCACGGTCAACATGGTCTTTTTCTGAGCGTCATAGCGGTGCACGCTGGCCACATGGACCACATCCTTGGTGCTGACATAGCTGTAGCAGGTGTTGTTGTAGATGGGCATCGGGTTGACTTCTTTGCCCATCAACAAAGCCACCACGGCCGCCGCACAGGTCTTGCCATGCTGGTTGGCCATGTGGCCCGACTTGGGCATGCCGGGCGCGACCTGAATCGAGTCGCCCAGCACATGCACATTTTTAGCGGCCTTGGACTCGAAGGTGAGGAAGTCCACTTCGCACCAACGCTTGTTGGCCGTGGCCAGGCCTGCGTTGACAGCGATGTCGCCAGCACGCATGTTGGGGATCACGTTGAGCACATTGGCCTTGATGTCGTCGTTGAACTCGAACTTCAAGGTGTTGGTGGCCGCGTCGACATCGGTCACACGGTGTTTGCCGCGGTACTCGACGATGCCCTTGTAACGCTCGGCCCAAGCTTGCTTGAAGAGCTTGCCTTTGGAAGTCACGTCGTCGTTGGCATCCAAGATCAAAACCTTGCTTTTGGGCTTGGCCTTGCTGAAATAGTCGGCCACTTGGCAAGCACGCTCGTAAGGGCCGGGAGGGCAGCGGTACGGGGCCAGCGGGATCGCCAAAGCGTAAACACCGCCGTCAGGCATGGCTTCGAGTTG
>NZ_CALBEX010000225.1 GCF_937889215.1 uncultured Limnohabitans sp. | reverse complement strand
TTTGGTCTGCTACGTAGTGGGGCAGCACATCAATTTGAACGTTGTAGGCAGACATGGGCACATGTTAACTGCGACAATTCAGGGATGACGACGACCTACCGCATTGCCCCTTCCATCCTATCGGCTGATTTCGCGCGCTTGGGCGAAGAAGTCAAAAGCGTCATCGACGCCGGTGCCGACTGGATCCACTTCGACGTGATGGACAACCATTACGTGCCCAACCTCACCTTTGGCCCCATGATCTGCCAAGCCTTGAAGCCGCATGCCAAAACGGCTGCAGGCGTGGCGGTGCCGATCGATGTGCATTTGATGATCTCGCCCGTCGATGCGCTGGCAGCGTCTTTTGCCGAGGCCGGTGCCGACCTCATCAGCTTTCACCCCGATGCCAGCGGCCATGTGCATCGGAGCATTCAGGCTATCAAGGGAAAGGGCGTCAAAGCGGGGCTGGTGTTCAACCCGGCCGAACCCCTGGACGTGCTGGAGTGGACCATCGACGAGATCGATCTGATCCTGATCATGAGCGTGAACCCCGGATTTGGGGGTCAAAGTTTCATCGATTCGGCTTTGCGTAAGGTCGAATTGGCGCGCCAATGGATCGAACGCAGTGGCCGAGACATTTGCCTGGAGGTCGATGGCGGCATCAAGGCCGACAACATCCGCCGCGTGGCCGATGCCGGGGCAGACACCTTTGTGGCGGGCAGCGCCATTTTTGGCAAGCCCGATTACAAAGCCGTGATCGACCAGATGCGACTGGCCCTGTCCTGAAGCGATGCCAAGCGCCATGCAGGATTTGACGCAGATCGACGCGGTCATTTTTGATCTCGATGGCACCTTGGTGCACACCTTGGGTGATTTTCAGGTGGCCTTGCACCGCACCATGGCAGACCTTGACCTGCCCCCGGTGTCTGATGCACTCATTGCGCAAACCATTGGCAAAGGCTCTGAGCACCTGATCCGCACTTTGTTGGCGTACCAGATCACCAGACCAGAGGTCAAGGGCGCAGGGCAGGCTTGCCCGGCCCTGTCGGTCGATGCCCTGTACGGCCGCGCCTGGCAGCGCTACCAGCACCACTATTTGGCAATCAACGGACAGTTTGCCGACATCTATCCTGGCGTGTTGGACGCCCTTGAAGGCTTGGCCGCCCAAAAAGTGCCCATGGCCTGCCTGACCAACAAGCCCCTCGCCTTTGCACAGGCCTTGTTGAAAGATAAGTCACTGACACACTTCTTTGGCCCTGTGTTTGGCGGTGACAGCTTCGAGCGCAAAAAGCCAGACCCCTTGCCCTTGTTGAAGACCTGTGAGGCGCTGGGCACCAACGCCGCGCGCACCTTGATGGTGGGCGATTCCAGCAACGATGCGCAGGCCGCCCACGCTGCGGGCTGCCCCGTGGTGCTGGTGACCTATGGTTACAACCATGGCCAACGCGTGCAAGACACGCCCGCCGCCGCCTGGTTGGACACCTTGGCCGAGTTGCCACAGCACCTGAACGCGACAAGCCGATGATGTGAGGCGGCGACAAAAGCGTCACACCCAGGTTGGGAAGGTCCCAAAATGCAGCGCGGCTTTGCTACACTTGGACCACCATGTTCATCGTCCACAGCTACTTCAGCGCAGCCAGCCTGCCGAGCCACGCCCTTGTGCAAGGCCGGGGAGCCTGGCCCTGGCGTCGGCCAGCCTGATCCCAACGACTGTGCGGCTTGCCCGCCACCCGCGTCCGTTTTCATGTTCACCATGACCGGGCAACTGGATGAATGAAAAGCACCTCTTCAGAGGTCGCTGAGCGCTTTGGAGGCTCTAGCCCGTGATCACCGAACTTGAATTCAAAAGCCTGGCCAGTCAAGGCTACAACCGCATTCCGCTCATGCTGGAAGCCTTTGCGGACCTGGAAACACCCCTGTCGCTTTACCTGAAGCTGGCCCATACCAAGGACAACGGCAAATACAGTTTTTTGCTGGAATCGGTGGTGGGTGGCGAGCGTTTTGGGCGCTACAGCTTTATCGGTCTGCCGGCCCGCACCCTGTTGCGCGCCAGCGGCTTTGGCGCTGAAGCCAAAACCGAAGTGGTGCGCGATGGTGAGGTGATCGAGACCGCTGCGGGCAACCCACTGGACTTCATCGAGCAATACCAAAAACGTTTCAAGGTGGCCTTGCGCCCGGGCCTGCCCCGTTTTTGTGGCGGTCTGGCGGGCTATTTTGGTTACGACGCGGTGCGCTACATCGAGAAAAAGCTCGAAAAATCCTGCCCACCCGACACCTTGGGCACGCCCGATATCTTGCTGCTGCAATGCGAAGAGCTGGCCGTGATCGACAACCTGTCGGGCAAGCTTTACCTCATCGTCTATGCCGACCCGGCTACGCCAGAGGCCTATGTGGGCGCGAAAAAACGCCTGCGCGATCTGAAAGAGCAGCTCAAATACTCGGTCAGTGCACCCATGGTCAAAGCCAGCCAGTCTTACCCGGCTGAACGAGACTTTGCCAAAGCCGATTACATCGCGGCGGTGGAAAAGGCCAAGGAGCTCATCGCAGGCGGCGACTTCATGCAGGTGCAGGTGGGGCAACGCATCAAGAAGCGTTACACCGAAAGTCCGCTGTCACTGTACCGGGCGTTGCGTTCGCTCAACCCGAGCCCCTACATGTATTTCTACAACTTCGGCGACTTCCATGTCGTCGGGGCCAGCCCCGAAATTTTGGTTCGTCAGGAACAAACAGACGAGGGGGCCAAAGTCATCATCCGTCCTCTGGCGGGCACACGACCCCGTGGTGCAACGCCCGAGAAAGACAAGGCCGCCGAGTTGGAGCTGATCAACGACCCCAAAGAACGGGCCGAGCATGTGATGCTGATCGATCTGGCACGCAACG
>NZ_CALBEX010000224.1 GCF_937889215.1 uncultured Limnohabitans sp. | reverse complement strand
TGCTCTTGCGTGTCGGTGCACGGCGCCAACCGCTTGGGCACCAACTCGCTGCTCGACTTGCTGGTGTTCGGGCGCGCTGCCGGCAACCACATCGTCGACTTCGCCTCCAAAACCAAGTCGCACAAAGACCTGCCGGCCGATGCCACAGACCGCACCCTCGAGCGCTTGAACAAGCTTGAAGGTCGTGGCGGCGAATACGCCCAGGACGTGGCCAACGACATGCGCGCCGCCATGCAGCAACACGCTGGTGTGTTCCGCACCCAGGCGTCCATGGACGAAGGCGTGCAAAAAATCGCGGCCATCCGTGAGCGCGTCAATGCGATCGGCCTGAAGGACACCTCCAAAGTGTTCAACACCGCCCGCATTGAAGCCCTGGAAGTGGAAAACCTGATCGAAGCCGCGCAGTCCACCATGGTGTCTGCCGCAGCCCGCCGAGAGTGCCGTGGTGCCCACACCGTGAGCGACTATGAGCGCCCAGTGGACGATGCCGTGGCACCCTTGGGCCGCGACGACGCCAACTGGATGAAACACACCCTGTGGCACAGCGCCGACAACAGCTTGACCTACAAGCCCGTCAAGCTCAAGCCCTTGACGGTGGACTCTGTGCCACCCAAGGTTCGCACCTTCTAAAGATTGTTCGGACCGCTCGCTTCCAGTGACGGTCCGCCCCCCGAATACACCAGGAGTTATTTCATGACCCTACGCACTTTCCAGATCTACCGCTACGACCCTGACAAGGACGCCAAGCCTTACATGCAAACCATCCAGGTGGAGCTGGACGGCAACGAACGCATGTTGCTCGACGCCCTGATGAAGCTCAAGGCCGTGGACCCCACCATTTCGTTCCGCCGCTCTTGCCGCGAAGGCGTGTGCGGCTCGGACGCGATGAACATCAACGGCAAAAACGGGCTGGCGTGTTTGACCAACATGAACACACTGCCCGGCAACATCGTTTTGAAACCCCTGCCCGGCTTGCCTGTGATCCGCGACGTGATCGTGGACATGACCCAGTTCTTCAAGCAATACCACTCGATCAAACCTTACCTGATCAACAGCACCATTCCGCCCGAAACCGAGCGCCTGCAAAGTCCGGAAGATCGTGACGAGCTGAACGGCTTGTACGAGTGCATCTTGTGCGCCAGCTGCTCGACCGCCTGCCCCAGCTTCTGGTGGAACCCCGACAAGTTCGTGGGCCCGGCCGGTTTGCTGCAGGCTTACCGCTTCATCGCCGACAGCCGCGACGAAGCCACCGCCGAGCGCTTGGACAACTTGGAAGACCCCTACCGCTTGTTCCGCTGCCACACCATCATGAATTGCGTCGATGTCTGCCCCAAGGGTCTGAACCCCACCAAGGCGATTGGCAAAATCAAAGAAATGATGTTGCGCCGCGCTGCCTGATGACTGTCACCCCCATTCTGGAAGACGCATCTTTGGTCGATGCCGACCGCCTCGCACCTTTGAGCGAGCGGTCACTGAGCAAACTGCGCTGGCGCAGCCGACGCGGTTTGCTCGAGAACGATCTTTTCATCGAGCGTTTTTTCAATCGCCACGCCGCTGCGCTGACGGTTGGTCAGGCCCGCGGCATGTATGTGCTGATGGACCTGTCAGACAACGATCTCATGGACTTGCTGCTGCGCCGAACGGAACTGCAGACCGAGATCAGCACCGAAGAGGTGTGTGAAGTCCTGGACATGCTGAGAGCCTGAGCCTGCCAAGGTTCATATCTGGAAACCAAGAGGAAACCCACCATGAAACTCGCCGATAACAAAGCCACCCTGTCGTTCTCCAATGGCAGCCCCAGCATCGACATGCCCGTGTACTCAGGCAACATCGGACCGGACGTCATCGACATCCGCAAGCTGTACGCGCAAAGCGGCATGTTCACCTACGATCCAGGCTTCTTGTCCACCGCCTCATGCCAGTCGGCCATCACCTACATCGATGGCGACAAGGGCGAACTGCTGTACCGCGGCTACCCGATTGAGCAATTGGCCCACAAAGCAGACTTCCTCGATACATGCTTTCTGCTGCTGAATGGCGAATTGCCCGTCGGCGAACAAGGCAAGGACTTCCACAAGCTGGTCAACCAGCACACCATGGTCAATGAGCAGATGCAGTTTTTCTTGCGTGGCTTTCGCCGTGATGCCCATCCCATGGCCGTGTTGACCGGCTTGGTGGGTGCCTTGTCGGCCTTCTACCACGACAGCACCGACATCAACAACCCTGAGCACCGTCACATTGCCGCGATCCGCCTGATCGCCAAGATGCCCACCCTGGTGGCCATGGCTTACAAGTACGGCGTTGGCCAGCCCTACATGTACCCCCAGAACAACCTGAGCTATGCGGGCAATTTCTTGCGCATGATGTTTGGCACACCATGCGAAGAGTACGTGGTCAACCCCGTGCTCGAGCGCGCCATGGACCGCATCTTCACTCTGCACGCCGACCACGAGCAAAACGCATCAACCTCCACCGTTCGTCTGTGCGGCTCGTCCGGCACCAACCCGTTTGCGGCCATCGCTGCGGGCGTGGCTTGCTTGTGGGGCCCTGCCCACGGCGGTGCCAATGAAGCTTGCCTGAACATGCTCGAAGACATCCAAAAAATGGGTGGCATTTCCAAAGTGGGCGAGTTCATGGAAAAGGTCAAAGACAAGAACTCCGGCGTCAAGCTGATGGGCTTCGGTCACCGTGTTTACAAAAACTACGACCCTCGCGCCAAGCTCATGCAAGAAACTTGCGACGAAGTGCTCAAAGAGCTGGGCCTGGAAAACGACCCACTGTTCAAGCTGGCCAAAGCCCTGGAAAAAATCGCTCTGGAAGACGACTACTTCGTCAGCCGCAAGCTCTACCCCAACGTGGACTTCTACTCCGGCATCGTGCAACGCGCCATCGGCATTCCCGTGAACCTGTTCACTGGCGTGTTCGCCCTGGCACGCACCGTCGGCTGGATCGCCCAACTCAACGAAATGATCAGCGACCCCGAGTACAAAATCGGCCGCCCACGTCAGCTGTTCACCGGCTCGGTGCGCCGCGACGTGCAACGTTGATCGGATTTCAACCGCGCCCCTAAAGCCCGGACCAAGAGAGCCCGCCTTGTGCGGGCTTTTTTACGCGATCAGCCGGACACACAACAGCCTAGAAAGACCCGATGAGGCTCCGCCAAAAACCTCGGCATCAAACCCACGGCACATCTGTCCAGCTGGTGGTGTAGTTGGGGGACTTGCGCTCCTGCTTCATTTGCCAACCTGTGTATGCGCCTTGGGTTGACACCTTGACTGCGCCACGGCCATAGCGCGCGTTCAACCCATCCAGTGCCTGCATGAGCTTGTGCTTGTCGGGTCGCGCCGTCTCCAGCAAATCACCTTGGTGGTGACTCAGCGGACTGATCTCGCTCAGCATGACCCCCGCCTTTTTGTACTGGTACTCAGGCTTGAACATGCGCTCACACAGCCAGCCCGCCCACCGATTGACCTCCAAGGAGTCGTTGGTGGGGTAAGGCAGCGGCACCGCCAAGCTGGGCGTGTATTGGGGCAGTTCCTTGCGAAATCGGTTGGTCTGTAAAAAAACCTGTATCACCGCCGCATGGCTGTTTTGAGCGCGCAATTTGGCACAGGCGTTGGCCACGAATGTCGACAGTGCATCTTTCAAAACCGGCAGCTCAGTGACCATGCCCCCAAACGAGCGGCTGGAGATGATTTGCTGCTTGTCGCAGGGCGCTTCCTCCAACGGCATGCAGGACGTTTCCTGCAACTCGCGCTGGGTCTTTTCCAAGACCACCCCGAACTCTGAACGCAGCGTTGGCATGTGGGCCTCACGCAAGTCCCAGGCCGTGCACACCCCATGAAGCGCCAAGCGCTGGGTCAACTTGCGCCCAACGCCCCAAACCTCCTGCACAGGCAGACGCTTCAACAACTGGGATTTTTGATCCCCAGTCAATGCGTTGTAGTTGAAAACCCCTTGGGATCGCGGATGCTTTTTCGCCACATGGTTGGCCAGTTTGGCCAAGGTCTTGGTCGGTCCTATGCCCACGCAAACGGGCATGCCCGTCCACCGGCCCACACGTTCACGCATGGCGTAACTGAGCTCTCGCAACCGGGGGCTGCCCGTGAGGTCCACAAAACACTCATCGATCGAGTAAACCTCGCACTGCGGAGAAAAATCACGCAAGATGTTCATGACCCGGTTGGACATATCGGCATACAGCGCGTAGTTGCTGCTCAGGGCCAAAATGCCATGCGCCTCGGCCAGCGGTTGGCACTCGAACCAGGGCTGCCCCATTTTGATGCCCAATGCCTTGGCCTCGTTGGAGCGTGACACGACACAGCCATCGTTGTTGGACAAAATGACCATCGGCACCCGCGCCAGATCTGGCCTGAAGATCCGCTCACATGACACGTAGAAGTTATTGCAGTCCACAAGCGCCAACTGCGGTGTCATGCGGGCTCAATCCTGGCGGTCTTGAGCATGAGAGGCTTGACCAAAATTTTGTACGTGTCCAAATCAAACCGAAGCTGTTCATGCCGCACCATTTGCTGGGACCTGGAGCACCATGTGCCCATGTAGCGCCAGTCTTGAATGCGGTGCCGTTGAATCCAGTCGCCGTTAGACTCCAACAAATCCACCGCACCCGGGTAAGGCCAGGCATGAACTTTCAAGTCCAGCAGCGCAGAAAATAGGCGTTGATCGTGGTCCTGCCTGGCCTCTTGGCCCACACAAGCCCCCAGGCAGGTCTTGACCTGCAGGCCAAAGCAGCCCCGCGGGCTGATTTTTTCCAGGCCCAGCAAGCCCAAACAGAGCCGGTGCTGGTCCGCCAGCTCGCGCAGCTTGCTCTGTGCCGCATGCACGGAACCAAAAAGCCCATACAGGTCATCCGTGCGGCCGACTGGAACATCTTGGCCCGAGACGACGACGGGCGCCCTTTCCCCCGCCTTCTCGGTCAGCTGGATCGCACAAAGATTGCGCAAACGGCGCAATCGAATGTTGAACAAGGGGCTTTGCTCTTTGATCAAACGGGCTTCGAGCAGCAATGCACCGATCTCGCCAGCGGTCTCGATGTAATCCACCCTGCGGGACTGGGCGATCATTGCGGCCTCGTCCTCGGCCCTCAAATGCGCCAAAACGCGGCTGCGAATGTCCACGCTTTTGCCGATGTAAAGGGGCAGTGTGCCCACACCCTGAAAGATATAAACACCCGCGCTGCGTGGCAGCGCGGCCAGAGATGCCGGATCGATCAAATGAGAAGAAGACGGTTCACTCGGGGTCATGGTGTCAATACAGTTTATGCAGGTTGCGCGTGACCACACCCCAAATCACCAACTCCTCACCCTCCTTGACCACGATGGGCGGATACAGTGGGTTTTCTGCGATCAGCTTGACCACGCCGCCACGGCGATACAGGCGCTTGACGGTGTAATCGCCATTCAACACCGCCAGCACAATGTTGCCGTGCTTGGCCTCGATGGAGCGGTCCACCAACAACTCATCGCCCTCATAAATGCCGATGCCATTCATGGAGTCACCCTTGACCCGGAAGATGAAAGTCGCCTCTTTGTTGCGGATCAGGTGCTCGTTCAGGTCAATGCGCTTGCGCGTGTGGTCCGCCGCTGGCGAAGGAAAACCCGCCCGGACAGTCCACGCGCACATCGCCAACCAGACTTTGGCGTCGGGCACCCAAACCGGTTGCGGGCATGAAATAGGATTGCTTGTCATGCGCCAAATATACTGGATATTCATACAGCCAGCCAAGTTCACGGATCACCCAAAATAAGACACTTTAGAACCCAAATACGGAGTGCTGGCATGGCCTTGCAACGGGGCGCAGGCCTGAAAAACCACACGTCCTCGGAATTTTGGCCAAGCGAAGCGATGTCCAAGATCAAAAGTCGCTCAGGCCGCAGGTATATAAAGACAGAACCAGCGAACCCCGCCGTAAGACACCCCGACCTCACCCCCTCACTGGAGGCCAAGAAACCCATGATCCCCACCAGCGCCACCCACAGCAAAATGCCAACCTGGTTCATCCCTCATGGCGCAGGCCCCTGCTTTTTCATGGACTGGAACCCGCCAGACGCTTGGCATCGAATGGCCGATTTTTTGAAAAACTTGGCCACCACCTTGCCGTGCACACCCAAGGCCATCGTCTTGGTCTCGGCCCATTGGCTGACACCAAAGGTGACCGTGACCAGCGGCTCGCACCCCCAGCTGATTTACGACTACTCGGGGTTCCCGCCGCACACCTATGAACTCCAATACCCCGCGCCGGGTGACCCGGCACTGGCCGCGCAGATGCTGGCCACACTCGGGGCGGCAGGTATCGCCTGCGCCTCGGACGCGCAACGGGGTTTTGACCACGGCATGTTCATCCCGCTTCAATTGATTTTTCCGCAGGCCAACATCCCGGTGGTGCAACTCTCACTGAACGACTCGCTCGATCCGACACAACAACTGCAGGTCGGCCGTGCCCTGCAAGGGCTGCGGGATCAAAGTGTGTTGATCATCGGCAGCGGCATGAGTTTTCACAACATGCGCGGCTATGGCAACCCGCAATACGGCCCGATTTCTGATGCGTTTGACACATGGCTCACGGCAGCGGTTGAAGCCACGCCACAAGAGCGCGATCGCTTGCTGTCGAACTGGACGCAAGCGCCAGGGGCGCGTGACTGCCACCCGGCTCGCGCCGAAGAACACCTGCTACCGCTGATGACCGCCGCAGGCGCCGGGGGCATGGATGCGGGGCGCAAGGTGTTTTCAGACCGTGTGATGGAGACGGCGTTGTCGGCCTTCACATTTGGGTAATCGGGACAGTGGCAGCATCGCGCCACGCACAAACCGACCGACCGACCGACCGACCGACCGACCGACCGGCCGACCGGCCGACCGGCCGACCGGCCGACCGGCCGACCACGAACCTGCCAGATGCCTTGAAGTGACAACGGGTCCGGCTGGCTGCTGAAAGCAGATTAAAGTACGGTCAACAATTTCCATCGAACACCTTCAGACAAAAGGTCACCCATGAGCATCGTGCTGAAACAAGCCGTCACTGGCCCAGCGGCCTGGACGGGCAAAGATATCCAAAACGATACAAGCTGGATACACCAGCTCGATCCGTCACAAATTCAAGCGCTGGATGACGCACTGGCCTCACTCAAAAATAGAGGCCTGCGGTTTCCCGATTTCACCCGCGACGACTTTCCAATCGGTCACGCTTTGAGCCAATTACTGGAGGACTTGGCCGAGGTCCTCGAAAACGGCAGAGGGTTTGCGCTGTGGCGGGGCTTGCCTGTCGATCGCTACAGTGAAGAAGAATTGAATGCGGTTTACTACGGCCTTGGATTGCATCTGGGCCTGCCTGTGTGTCAAAACCCGAGGGGTGATTTGTTGGGCGAAGTGATGGCGGTGGGCGACCCCCAAGACATTCGCACACGTGTTTATCAAACCAACCTCTATTTGCCGTATCACTCCGACCCGTCCGATGTCGTCGGTCTGCTGTGTGTGCGCAAAGCGAAGCGAGGCGGCGTGAGCAGCTTGGTCAGCGTGGCCCGTATTTACAACGAAATCTTAGAAAAGCACCCGGAATATTTGGGCCTGTTCTACCGGTTGTTTTATTTTGAACACCTGTGTGAGCCTGAGCCCAGTCTGTCGCCGATTTTCAGCTACCACCAGGGCAAATTGAGCTGCCGCTACTTGCGTCAGTATCTGGAACTGGGCTGCAGCATCAAAGGTGTGCCCTTGTCCAAGGTCGACACCGAGGCTTTGGACTGTTTTGACCGCATCATGCATTTGCCCGACATTCGGGTCGACATGTTGATGGAGCCGGGTGATCTGCAATTTGCCAACAACTATGCGGTGCTGCATTCACGCACCGATTTTGAAGACCATGAGGACTTGGCCCATCGCCGCCGAATGCTCAGGCTTTGGTTAAAAATGCCCAATGCCAGAACGCTTGCGCCTGAGTTTCCCGGGCGCAATGGTTTTCCTCGGCCGTGAAGTGAAGCCACAGCTTTCAAAACCGGGACATCAAACAGGCATTCTTCCTGTTTTCCAATAATCCTCCGATGAAAATCGGTCGGCCAAAAACTGCACAAAAGTTCGAATTCTTTCTGGCAATCTTCGATCCGGCAAAAACACGGCATACAAGGTGCTCTCTGGTAATGTGTAATCGCTGAGCAACTCGACCAACTGGCCTGAGACCAGATAAGGCGAGACAGCAAACGACGGCAAGGCCGCGATACCCAAGCCTGAAATGGCCGCATCCAACAAGCCTTCGGCGACATTCGAGCGCAAATTTCCCGAAACCTTGATGCTTTGGTCACCCTCCCGGCCTTTGAACCGCCAGTCCCCCCCCTTGGGTCGGTCATAAACCAGGCAATTGAATTCCAGCAAGTCGCGCGGCGAAAGCGGCACGCCGTGTCGGCTGATGTAGTCCGGCGAAGCCACCACCATCCAACGTGCAGGCGCGAGGCGCCGCGCCACCAAATTGCTCAAGCGCGGCTCCTCGGCCAAGCGAACCACCAGGTCCGCGTTGCCAGAAATCAGGTCCGCAAAACGCTCAGACAAGGTGACCTCGATTTGAATGGACGGATTGAGCACCAAAAAATCGTTCACCGCAGGCAACAGATGCATCCGCCCGAAAGTGATGGCCGTACTGATGCGAATAAGGCCATGCGATCCACGCGACAACTCTTCAACATCCCGAACAGCCTGATCGGCCTCCGCCACGATGCGGGTACAGCGGTCATAGAAGCGCTCACCAGCCTGAGTCAGGCCAATCTTGCGTGTGCTGCGGTTGAGCAGCTTGACGCCCAGCGAAACCTCTAAATCTTGGATATGACGGGTCACCAGTGCTTTGGAGATGCCGCAATGATCGGCAGCCAAAGTAAAACTGTTGGCCTTAACGACCGCCACGAATGTGGCCAAGGCATTCAGGTCGCGCATCGGTTCGCGCCTGTAAACAATGTATTCACGAAAAGCCCTTCCATGGCCAGAATCACAAAAGTATAGTCATCTCTGTGATTTGGCAGGATCGAGTGGCTCGTCTCTTTCCAAGTTGCTTTTTTAACCATCACCCAAGGCAGTACCACCGTGATCTGGAGTCAAGACTATTTTGTTCCCCGCGAAGAAGTTCGCCTGTACGTTTACCGCAAACGCGCCACCCCCCCGCAAGCCGAAGAGGTGGCCAAGCCCGTTTTGTTGCTGGTCCATGGCTCCACGGTTTCAGGACGCAACACCTATGACCTGCAAGTACCCGGAGGTCAGGACTATTCGGTCATGGATTACTTTGCAGCCCGTGGCTATGACGTCTGGACCGTAGACCATGAGGGCTACGGCCGCTCCAGCTGGTCTGGCCGGGGCAACAGCGATGTCAGCACAGGCGCCTTGGATTTGGCCGCTGTGGTGCCCTTCATCTTGCAAGAGACCGGCGCAAAAACTCTCAACATCTTCGGCTCATCCTCTGGCGCTTTGCGTGCATGCCTCTATACAGAAGCGCACCCGCACACCGTGGCACGACTGGGATTGTCGGCACTCGTCTACACAGGCGCGGGCTCCCCTACGCTCGAACAGCGTCGAAAAAAATTACCTGAGTACAGCGCCAGCCCACGCCGCAAAGTGGATTTGGCCTTTTATGAAGGCATGTTCAACCGCGACAAACCCGGCTCCAGCGAAGACACTGTGCCCAAAGCCATTGCGGCCGCAGAACTGCCGCTGGTCAGCGAAGTGCCTACCGGCACTTATGTGGACATGTGTGCCAACTTGCCCTTGGCCAAGCCTGAAGCGATCCCTTGCCCCACCTTGTTGATCCGGGGGGAGTTCGATGGGATTGCCGCCGAACCCGATTTGCTGGACTTCTTTGCACGCTTGCCCACCAAAGACAAACAATTTGTGGTTCTTTCTGGCATTGCCCATAACCCCATGATGGGCGTAGCCCGCAACAAATTCCACTTTGCACTGGAGAACTTTCTAAAAGCCCCTCTGTAAACCTTTTGAAACCCACCCGCTGCAGCCCAAGGTCTGCAGCGCAGATGCACCAAGGCCCGACTAGAGGCCGTTCACAACTTAGGAGACAAACGACATGACGACCGTTCAATGGTCTGGCGGCCACGAGCACTGGACGCAAAAAGGGGACATCCGTCTCTTTTTATGGAACAAGCCAGCATCCCCCCACGTCCCCCCAGCGGGCACCCTTTTGTTTGTCCATGGCTCATCCATGGCATCACAACCCACGTTTGACCTGCACGTCCCAGGCCGCCCGCACTCTTCGGTGATGGACTGGTTTGCCGAACGCGGCTTTGACACTTGGTGCATGGACAACGAAGGTTATGGTCGCTCGGACAAACACCGCACGATCAACTTCGACATCAACAATGGGGCCGACGATCTGGCCGCTGGCAGCGATTACATACGCAAGACCACGGGTGCAAAACAGCTGCTGGTCTATGGTATTTCTTCAGGTGCACTGAAGGCTGCCGTTTTTGCACAAAAACATCCGGAACGCGTGGCCAAGTTGGCGCTGGACGCATTTGTCTGGACTGGCGAAGGCAGTCCGACACTGGCCGAAAGGAAGAAAAAGCTGCCCGAGTTTTTGGCGAAAAATAGCCGCCCCATCGACCGCGCTTTTGTACACAGCATCTTCAACCGCGACCATCCCGCCTGTGCGGATGAAGCCACCAAAGACGCTTTTGCAGATGCGATTCTGACGCTCGACTCATCCATGCCAACAGGCACCTATGTAGACATGTGTTCGAAACTACCTCTGGTAGATCCCAGCCAAATCAAGGCCGCTACGCTCCTCATGAGGGGTGAGTACGACGGGATCGCCAGCCTGGAAGACTTGCTGAACTTCTTCAAGTTGCTGCCCTCCACCAACAAGCAATTCAGCGTCATGCAAGGCATCTCGCACGCCAGTTTCCAGCAAAAAAACCACTTGATGGTTTATCAAATTTTGCACAGTTTCTTTTCCCAACCCGAACCATCCTACAAAGGTTAAACCATGAAAAAGCTATTGAGTGTCGTCTTCACTGCAGCCCTGTTTAACGCGTCTGTCGGGAGTTCCCTTGCACAGACTTACCCCACCAAACCCGTGAAAATCGTGGTCCCTTTTGGCCCTGGTGGGTTCACCGATGTGGTGGCGCGCATCTTGGGTGTCAAGCTGGGCGAAAGCCTGGGGCAAGCTGTGGTCATCGAAAACAAACCGGGTGCTGGCTCCACGATCGGCTCCGACATGGTTGCCAAGTCAGCTGCCGACGGTCACACGCTGCTGATCGTGTCCTCAACGCATGTGATCAGTCCCTGGATTTACAAAAATGTGCCTTATGACCCGATCAAAGGTTTTACGGCTGTGACGAAATTGGTGGATTCACCATATGTACTGCTCACCAATCCCAAAGTGCCTGCAAAAAATGTGCAGGAGTTTATTGCCCTGGCCAAGTCACAGCCTGACAAGATTCATTTCGCTTCATCTGGCAACGGCAGCGCACAACACCTCATCGGTGGCCTCTTTGCCTCCATGACCAACACCCAACTCAAGCATGTGCCATACCGGAGCAGCAACTTGGCGGCCACAGACCTCGTGGCGGGAGTCGTTGAAAGCAGCTTTGCAGGTGTGCCCAATGCACTGGCACAAGTGCCCAATGGCCGTCTGAACGCCTTGGCTGTCACGGGTTCAAAGCGTATTCCCCAACTGCCCAATGTGCCGACCATGCAAGAGGCAGGCGTGCCCGGATACGATGCCACCATCTGGCTGGCCATGCTTGCACCGGCGGGCACACCCGCCCACATTGTCAACCGCTTAAACAGTGAAATTGCCAAGATCATGAACACGCCGGAAACCAAAAAATCGATGTTCGATGCGGGCGTAGAAGTGAGCCTGTCCACCCCCGAAGCCATGTCTCAACTCATGGTCTCAGAACTGGACAAGTGGGGCAAAGTGGTCAAAGAGACCGGCGTCAGGATTGAATAAAAAAAACGGTGCGGAAAACCAAGAGGGTTTTCTCGTCGCGTCCACTTGACCAACCCCTGCCGATTTTGAATCGCCAGGGGCGATGGCCTGAAACCCACACAGAGACTTGAAACTCTGTTTCTGGGTGAGTCATCGCTCACTGGTTCCACATCACGCCAGCCAGCCCATGCGCTGAAGCGTCCAAAATGTGCCCAAAACGACGATGGTCACTGAACCGCCGAACACCACCACCCACCGGTAAAACGCGGTATGACGCAGCACCCAGGCCAAGGGTAAAAAGACGGCCACAATGGCCAGTTGACCCAGCTCCACACCCACATTAAAACCACCCAGGGCAGCCAACAAAGCGCTGGCGGGCAAGCCCAGATCCAGCAACACGCTGGCAAAGCCGAAGCCATGCACAAGGCCAAAGACAAAAGCCAACCGCCAGCGCTTGAGTGCACTGAAACCCAGCAGGTTGTTCAGCGCAGCCAACACCACGGACAAGGCGATGGCTGGCTCCACCAGATCGGCTGGCGGGGTGAGCCAGCCGGTGATGGTCAGGCCCAGCGTGATGGAGTGCGCCAGCGTGAATGCGGTGACCACGACCAGCACATCGCGCACCACGGGCCGAGCCTGCATGGCCGCACGCCAGTGCATGACGCGCTGGCGTGAGGACTGCAGCGGCGCCAACACCAACAGGCTCAGAAGAAAGACGATGTGGTCGATGCCGATCCAAATGTGCCAAACCCCCTCCAACACATACCGCCCGAACACGCGCAAAGGACGGCTGTCGCTGGCACTGACCTGGGCCTCTGGCCTCTCTGGGCTGAGCAGCGCACTGCTTTGGTAATCCGGAAAATCCACCCGAAGCAGGCCCCGATGCAGATTGTCCTGCGCAAAAATCAGGTCATATCGCAGCTTCATGCTGGCGCGGTCCGCCGAACCCAAGGCAGCAGGACACAAAGGTGTCCATACAGCACTCAAATACAGGCCGTCGGCATGCTGGCTGGCTTTCAAGTCAGCCTCACCCAAAGGGCAGCTTTGGCCCGCGGCGCTCAGCGCAATGCCCTGCACCAGCCAGGCGTTCAACTCAGCAAAACGAGACTCCGTCTCGCGCCAGGTGACTTGGCCATCACGGTTGCCGTCCAAATCAAAGATCAAGTCAAGGTCACGCAAGTGAATGTCCGCGCGCAAGCTCAGTTGCTCAGAGGGCATGCTGAGTGTGAGGTAACTGTTGCTGCTGGAGTGGGCCCACAAGTTGCCTGTGAACAACAGGCCCCAAAACACCATGCAAGCCATGGTCGCATGGCGCAGTGAGGCAAGACCGCCGAGATATGGCCAGCGCGCGTTCATGACCTCTGCTCCGACCAACGGGGGTGCGCTTTGAGTTGCCGGATGAGCGACGCCAATTGGGGATCGGTGTAGCCCGTTTTTTCTGCCCAGACGACCACAGGCTCTGCCGCTCGGGGCTGCGCAAGCGCAAGCGCAGCTTGCGCAAACAGGAGTGCATCGGGGGGCTCTTTTTGCAGCTGCCAATTTTCGATGGACAGGGCCAAGCCCGCGGTCATGTCTTGACCATAGGCAATTTGGTAAATCAATTTGGGCCGCTCGATCAGTGACTCTTGCCGCAGCGCTTGCGCCTTCAAACGTGCAGCCATCTGGCTCGCCAATCGGGTTTCGTCCGCGTCTTTCAGGCCGCGACTGGCCAGCAAGGCCTGCATGAGCAGCGCATCGGTGAGGCTGCCCAAGTCGCGCTGGTTCATGGCCATGGCTTTGGCCTGAACGAAGCGGCCTTGTTGATTGAGCAACTCGGCCAGTGAGAGCCTGAGCAGATGAGACTGCCCGCTGACCTTGAGCCGTTCGCTCCAAACGGCGATGGCCAGCGCAGGCTGTCCAGCCACGCGGTGTGCTTCGCCCAAGTGAAAGCCCAGCCAGTCTTGTGAAGATGCGTCTTGGTAATTGGGCGAGCGGGCGGCCCGGCTCAGCATTTGCACGGCCACCAAGGGCTGTCCGGTGCGGTAGAGCAAAACAGCGCGGTAAACATCGGCTTCTTCTGCGCCAAAAAGACGCTGCATTTCTTGCGTGTCTTGCTGTGCGGAGGCCATATCGGCCAGCAGCAAATGAAGCGCAAAGCGCCAAGACCAAAACTCGGCACGCCGTGGTTCCAGAGCAATCG
>NZ_CALBEX010000223.1 GCF_937889215.1 uncultured Limnohabitans sp. | reverse complement strand
ATGTGGATGTTCCCGGTGGCCATTGCCGCAGGCAACACCTTCATCTTGAAGCCCAGCCCAACCGACCCGACGCCTTCGCTGTTCATGGCCGAGCTCCTGAAAAAAGCTGGCTTGCCGGACGGCGTGTTCAACGTGGTGCAAGGCGATAAAGAAGCCGTGGACGCGCTGCTGGAGCACCCTGATGTGAAGGCCATCAGCTTCGTCGGCTCCACCCCGATTGCCAACTACATCTACGAAACTGGCGCGCACCACGGTAAGCGGGTGCAAGCTTTGGGCGGCGCGAAAAACCACCTGGTGGTCATGCCCGATGCCGACATCGACCAGACCGTGGACGCACTGATAGGCGCGGGTTACGGCTCGGCCGGTGAGCGCTGCATGGCGATCTCTGTCGCGGTGCTGGTGGGCGATGTGGCGGACAAAATTTTGCCTAAACTGATTGAGCGCACCAAGGCACTGCAAGTGCTCAACGGTGAAAACCTGGCCGCCGAAATGGGCCCCATCGTGACCGACGCGGCGCGTCAGCGCATCAAGGGCTACATCGACGCAGGCGTGGCCGAGGGCGCCAAGCTCTTGGTCGACGGCCGCGAGTTTGACGGCGCAAAAGCCGGTGCCGGTTGCGACAACGGTTTCTGGCTCGGCGGCACGCTGTTCGACAACGTGACCACCGACATGAAGATCTACAAGGAAGAGATTTTTGGCCCGGTCTTGAGCTGCGTGCGCGTGCCCGACTTTGGCACCGCCGTGCAGATCATCAACGACCACGAGTTTGGCAACGGCGTGAGCTGCTTCACCCGCGACGGCAACGTGGCCCGGGAATTTTCTCGTCGCATCCAGGTGGGCATGGTCGGCATCAACGTGCCGATCCCCGTACCCATGGCCTGGCACGGCTTTGGCGGCTGGAAGCGCTCGCTGTTTGGCGACATGCACGCTTATGGCGAAGAGGGCGTGCGGTTCTACACCAAGCAAAAGTCCATCATGCAGCGCTGGCCCGAGAGCATCGGCAAGGGCGCTGAATTTGTGATGCCGACGGCCAAGTAAATTTAGTTTTTTGGACTTGGTTGGTGATTTCTGCGAGGGAGGCTGGGACCCAGCCTCCCTCGCAGCGTTGGTGGGCGCCTTTCGGTCTGATTCGATTTCGCACGCTCACCCTGTTGGCGACTTCAGCCCCATCAGGCTGCTTGTCAGGGCGCAAGCGCCGACCGGCAAGAAGGCACAATCGTTCAATCTGGAGACTGGGAACAACATGAACGACAACACCTTCGACTACATCATCGTCGGCGGCGGCACAGCCGGCAGCCTGTTGGCCAACCGACTGAGCGCCGATGCCGGCCATCGCGTGCTGCTGATCGAAGCGGGCAAAAAGGACAACTACCACTGGGTGCACATCCCGGTCGGTTACTTGTACTGCATTGGCAACCCGCGCACCGATTGGCTTTACCAGACCGAGCCCGCCGATGGGCTCAATGGCCGTAGCCTGCGTTACCCGCGTGGCAAAGTGTTGGGCGGGTGTTCCAGCATCAACGGCATGATTTACATGCGCGGCCAATCGCGTGATTACGACCAATGGGCGCAGATCACTGGCAACGACGCGTGGCGCTGGGACCAATCGCTGCCTTACTTTCAGTTGCACGAAGACCATTACAAAGGGGCCAACGCTTTCCACGGGGCCAAAACCTCGCGCCCCGGTTTGCTCGCGGCCGATGCGCCCAATGGCAGCTACCTGAAGACGCTGCAACAAAACCAAGCGGGCGGAGAGTGGCGCATTGAAAAGCAGCGCTTGCGTTGGGATGTGCTGGACGCGTTTGCCCAGGCCGCGCATCAAGCGGGCATCCCGGCCACCGAAGACTTCAACCGGGGCGACAACGAAGGCGTGAGCTATTTCGAAGTCAACCAAAAAAACGGCTGGCGTTGGAACACGGCCAAGGCTTTTTTGCGCCCCACCACCACAGCCCGCCCCAACTTCACGCTGTGGAGCCAGGCGCAAGTGGCTCAGCTGACCTTGCAAATGCAAACCGACGGCAGCCAGCGCTGCACCGGCGCGCAAGTTTGGGTGGGTGGTCAAATGGTGCAGGTCCAAGCCACCCGCGAAGTGATTTTGAGTGCGGGCACCATCGGCTCGGCGCAGATTTTGCAGCTCTCAGGCATCGGCCCGGCCGATTTGCTCAAGGCCAAAGGCGTTGAACTCAAGCATGACCTGCCCGGCGTGGGCGCCAACTTGCAAGACCACTTGCAGATCCGCTCGGTCTACAAGGTCAAGGGGGCCAAAACCCTCAACACCATGGCCAACAGCCTGTGGGGCAAGGCCATGATCGGGCTGGAATACGCCCT
>NZ_CALBEX010000222.1 GCF_937889215.1 uncultured Limnohabitans sp. | reverse complement strand
CCCATTACGGTCGATACACAAGGCTTCAATATCGACCTATGACGCAATCCATTCGCATCGGTTCAGGCCTGGGCTTTTATGGCGACAACTGGGAACCCGTGGTGGCCAGCATCGAGCGCGGCCAAGTTAAATTCATCGCCAGCGACCACCTGGCCGAACTCACTTTGGCCATCTTGCAAAAAGACCTGCAACGCGACCCTGCTTTGGGCTATGCCCGCGATGTGGTGCCCATGCTGCTGCGCCTGTGGCCCCTGATGCAGCCGCGTGGGGTCCGGTTCGTTTGCAACGCGGGCGGGCTCAACCCGATGGGCGCGGCGCAGGCTGTGCAAACCGCGCTCGCAGCCAAAGGCTGGCACCCGCGCATTGCGGTTGTGAGCGGCGACGATGTGCTGACTCTGCTGCAAACAACCGACACCCGCTTTGACCACATGATGAACGGTGCGGATGTAACGCCCGTGCGCGAGCGGCTGGTGTTTGGTAACGCTTACTTGGGCGCACAACCCATCGTGGAGGCACTGGACCAAGGGGCCGACATCGTGATCACCGGGCGGGTGGCGGACGCGGCGCTTTTTTTGGGGCCGCTGGTGCATGGCCTGAGCTGGAAGCTGGCCGATGCAGCCACGCCCGAAGACTTCAACCGCCTGGCCCAAGGCCTGACGGTGGGGCATTTGCTCGAATGCTCGGGGCAAGGCAGCGGCGGCAATTTCGGCAGCCAGGGCGATTGGAAAAACATCCCGGATCTGGCGCACATCGGCTACCCCATTGCCGAGGTCTGGCAAGACGGCACGGCCTTCATCACCAAGGCGCCCGACACCGGGGGACTGGTCAACTTTGACACCGTGCGCCAGCAACTGCTGTACGAGGTGCACAACCCACACGCGTACTTTTCACCCGATGTGGTGCTCGACATGGGCCAGATCCAGTTGTACGACGAAGGCCAGCACCGCGTGCGCTTGACCGGCGCACAAGGCCGTGCGCCCACCGATCAGCTCAAGGTGGTGGCGGGTTTTCGGGATGGCTTCAAGGCCGAGATCACTTGGGGCTTTTCATGGCCCGATGCCTGGGACAAAGTGCAAGCGGCCGAGGCCATGATTCGCAGCCAACTGAAAGAGCGAAACATGCCGTTTGACGAGTTGTTTGTTGAATACCCCGGGCTCAATTCGGCGCACGGCCCACTGGCACCTTTGCCGCCAGCGGCCGAGTTGAACGAACGCGCCGAGATCTGGGTGCGCATGGTGCTGCGCACGCGCTCCAAAGCCGTGGCCGATGGCTTTGGCCGATTGTTCCCCTGGATGGCGTTGAGCGGCCCGGCCTACACCTGCGGCTTTCAGGGCATGAACAACACCAGCGAGTTGTTGGGCATCTGGCCCACCTTGATCCCGCGAGACCGTGTTCAAGCCCGTGTCGACATTCTGGAGCCCGGCGCATGAGCACCTCACCTCTTGTGAAAATTCCCTTGGCCCGCATCGCCCACGCCCGCAGCGGCGACAAAGCCGACTGGGTGGACTTTGGCCTGTTTGCGTGGAACGAGGCGGGCTATCACCTCTTGGAACGCGAAGTGACGGCCGCCAAAGTGCAGGCGCACTTTGCGCCATGGCTACCGGGGCAGGTGGACGCCTGGCCTTTGCCCAACCTATTGGCGATGAAGTTCGTGCTGCACGGCGCACTGCAAGGC
>NZ_CALBEX010000221.1 GCF_937889215.1 uncultured Limnohabitans sp. | reverse complement strand
ACCACCGTTGACGTTCAGGCGGTCGGCCGGGATGCCCAGCTTGTCGCGGCAGTACAGCACCTGCACGGCAAAGGCTTCGTTCAGTTCCCACAGGTCAATGTCTTGCACGGTGAGGCCCAAACGCGCCAGCGCTTTGGGCACGGCGTACACGGGGCCAATGCCCATTTCGTCGGGCTCGCAACCGGCCACAGCAAAGCCGAGGAAACGGCCCAGGGGTTTCAAACCGCGTTGCTCGGCCAGTTTTTCGTCCATGAGCACGCAAGCGCCGGCACCGTCCGAGAACTGGCTGGCGTTACCGGCCGTGACCAAACCGCCGGGCAGCGCCGAGCGCAAACCGCTTATGGCCTCGACGGTGGTGCCTTCGCGCAGACCTTCGTCCACGCTCACGGTCACTTGCTTGGTGGTCATGCCCATGACCTTGTCGATCACGCCTTGCGTGACGGTGATGGGGGCGATTTCGTCGTTGAACAGGCCTGCTGCTTGCGCAGCGCAGGCTTTTTGCTGGCTGGCCGCACCGTAAGCGTCCATCACATCGCGGCCGATTTTGTAGCGCTTGGCCACTTGCTCAGCGGTTTGCAGCATGTTCCAGTAAATCTCGGGCTTCATCTTGGCCAGCGCCAAGTCTTGCAGCATGTGGGTGTTCATCTCTTGCTGCACGCAAGAAATGCTCTCCACGCCACCGGCCACATACACCTGGCCTTCGCCCGCGATGATGCGTTGCGCCGCCAGTGCAATGGTTTGCAGGCCAGAGGAGCAAAAACGGTTGACGGTCATGCCGGACACAGAAATCGGCAAACCGGCCTTGAGGGCGATTTGACGGGCGATGTTGGCACCCGTGGCCCCTTCGGGGGTGGCGCAGCCCATGATCACGTCTTCGACTTCGGCGGCGTCAATGCCAGCGCGGGCCACAGCGTGTTGCACCGCGTGGCCACCCAGGGTAGCTCCGTGGGTCATGTTGAAAGCGCCCTTCCAGCTCTTGGCCAGAGGGGTGCGTGCGGTAGATACGATGACAGCATTCGTCATGATGGTCCTTTCAAGTGGGGGACAGCGCTGGATGTCTGCCCCGCCAAAAATTTAAAAAATCAGTTGAATGTCTTGCCTTCGGCCACCAGACGCTGCAACAGCGGTGCGGGTTGCCAGAATTGGGCGTCGTCGAGCGGGTTCTTGGCAAAACGCTTCATGGCCTCGGCCACGTTGAACAAGCCCACGGTGTCGGCGTACAGCATGGGGCCACCGCGCCAGAACGGGAAGCCGTAACCGGTGATGTAGACCATGTCGATGTCGCTGGCTTTGCTGGCGATGCCTTCTTCCAGAATGTGGCAAGCCTCGTTCACCAAGGAATACACCAAGCGCTGCACGATTTCTTCGTCGGAAATTTTGCGGGGCGTGAGGCCCAAAGCGGCGCGGTGCTTCTCGATCATCTCGACCACCACGGCGCTGGGGATCGCGTCGCGTTTGCCGGTTTGGTAGTCGTACCAGCCTGCACCGGTTTTTTGGCCGTAACGGCCCATCTCGCACAGCAAGTCAGCGGTTTTGCTGTACTTGAGGTCGGGCTTTTCGGTGTAACGGCGCTTGCGAATCGCCCAGCCGATGTCGTTGCCGGCCAGGTCGCCCATGCGGAACGGGCCCATGGCGAAGCCGAACTTCTCGATGGCCTTGTCGACCTGCTGCGGCG
>NZ_CALBEX010000220.1 GCF_937889215.1 uncultured Limnohabitans sp. | reverse complement strand
TAGGTGTCCACGATGATCTTGCGGCCAGTCAAACCGCAATCGCCCTGGGGGCCGCCGATGACGAAACGGCCGGTAGGGTTGATCAAGTATTTGGTGTCTTGCAGCCACTCTTTGGGCAGCACAGGCTTGATGATCTCTTCGATGATGGCTTCGGTGAAGCTGGCCTTCATCTTGGTCGATGTTTCGGACTGGTCAGGGCTGTGCTGGGTCGACAGCACCACGGTGTCGATGCTGTGGGGCTTGCCGTCCACGTAGCGCATGGTCACCTGGCTCTTGGCATCAGGGCGCAAGAAAGGCAGGCGGCCGTCTTTGCGAAGCTGGGCTTGGCGCTCCACCAAACGGTGGGCGTAATAGATGGGGGCCGGCATCAGCTCAGGTGTTTCGCTGCAGGCGTAGCCGAACATCAGGCCTTGGTCGCCCGCGCCGATGTTGAGGTGGTCGTCCGACGCGTGGTCCACGCCTTGGGCGATGTCATTCGATTGCTTGTCGTAGCAAACCATCACGGCGCAGCCTTTGTAGTCGATGCCGTAGTCGGTGTTGTCGTAGCCGATGCGTTTGATGGTGTCGCGGGCGACTTGGATGTAGTCGACGTGCGCGTTGGTGGTGATCTCGCCGGCCAACACGACCAAGCCGGTGTTGGTCAGGGTTTCGGCAGCCACGCGGCTGCGGGGGTCTTGCTCGAAGATGGCGTCGAGGATCGCGTCCGAGATTTGGTCGGCGACTTTGTCGGGATGGCCTTCAGAAACGGATTCCGAGGTGAAGAGGAAATTGCTGGACATGAAAAAAGCTCCTAAAGTTTCAGGGGTTTGTCGGCGTTGCCGACCCTGATAACCCGGAGCCTGGCGAACGCTTTAGCAGGATTTATGAATCGCCCTGCAAGTAGTTCAGATAACTCGGCGATGGGGGAATTATAAAAGATGTCCCAAACCCCTGCTCGAAATCATGTCCAATACAGCCCATGGACATTCCCACCCCGATTGAAAACCGCCTGGTTGACTTGGAAATCAAGGCTGGTTTTACCGAAGACCTGCTTGACCAACTCAATGCGCAGGTGTACCGCCAGCAGCAGCAAATCGACGCGCTTCTTCAGGAGCTGCGTCAAATGCGCGATCGCTTGCCCGAATCGGGCGGTGGTGCGGAGATGCGCAACTTGCGTGATGAAATTCCGCCACATTACTGAGGTGGAGGCCTGATGCGCAGCATTCAGGACATCCGCGACCACTTGCGCGCCCTGGGCGCCAATACCTTGCATGAGCAGCGTGTGCTTCGCCTGTGGGCGCAGGCCAAGCCGCAGGACAGTGGGCGCAGGCCGCTGGAAAGCTTCATGCCCACGGCGGTGCGTGAGGCTTTGCCTGGGCTCAGCACTGCGCTTGCAGGTCTGGCCACGCTGCGCGAGCAGCACCCGGGGCAAGACGGCTCGGCCCGTTTGCTGGTGGGCCTGCAAGACGGCCTGACGGTGGAAAGCGTTCTGTTACCGCGCGACGGTCTGTGCGTTTCAAGCCAGGTGGGCTGCGCGGTGGGCTGTGTGTTTTGCATGACCGGGCGTGAGGGCCTGATCCGGCAAGTAGGCAGCGCCGAGATCGTGGCGCAAGTGGCGCTGGCCCGAACGCTCAGGCCGGTCAAAAAAGTGGTGTTCATGGGCATGGGCGAGCCCGCGCACAACCTGGACGCGGTGATGGAGGCCATCGACCTGCTGGGCACGGTGGGCAACATCGGGCACAAAAATTTGGTGTTCTCTACCGTGGGCGATGCGCGGGTGTTCGAGCGTTTGCCACAAGGCCGCGTCAAGCCTGCTTTGGCCTTGTCGCTGCACACCACCCGGGCCGATTTGCGTGCGCAGTTGCTGCCGCGAGCCCCGCGCTTTGACCCGCAAGACCTGGTGGAGGCGGGCGAGGCCTATGCCCGCGCCACCGGCTACCCGATCCAGTACCAATGGACTTTGATCGACGGTGTGAACGACAGCGACGAAGAAATCGACGGCATCGTGCGCTTGCTCCAAGGCAAATACGCGTTGATGAACATGATCCTCTACAACGCGGTGCCTGACTTGCCTTACGCCAGGCCGAGCTGGGAGAAGGCGGCGGCGATTGCACGCACGCTGCACCAGCGCGGGGTGTTGACCAAGCTGCGTCAGTCAGCGGGTCAGGATGTGGACGGGGGCTGTGGTCAGCTCAGGGCGCGCGATGTGCAGCGGGTGCAACCCGTGAAACTTTTCTTATCCGGGTCGACGCCCCCAAAAACACATCTCTCCCCGTAGGTCGGCACCTTCAGGTCCGACGTTTGTCCGCCGCGGCTGAGGCTGCAAGTTGGGGCTGAAGCCGGCCTGCAAAAACCTCAGCGACTGCACATGCCCGCTCAACGCCCCGGCAGCTTGAGCAAGCCGCTGGACAACGATGTCCCCAGCAAAATGACCGCGCCACACAGCAGCATCCAGGCTGTGACG
>NZ_CALBEX010000219.1 GCF_937889215.1 uncultured Limnohabitans sp. | reverse complement strand
GGCAGTCAAGCCGGCCGAGCCCCCAGAAGAAGAACCTGAAGTCCTGGACGAGTGAGCCGCAGGGCGCACCGCCCCTCAAGGAGTGAACCTGTGCCCGCTACGCCCCCCGACATCCAGACCTGGCAACAAGACCTGCCCCACGGCATCACCCTGAGCTGCCGCGCCTGCGGCGAACCAGGCCGCCCTGTGCTGTTGTTTCTGCACGGCTTTCCCGAAGGCGCTTGGGTCTGGGACCCTTTTTTGCAGCATTTTTCAAAACCCGAAAACGGCGGCTACCGCTGCATTGCCCCCAACCTGCGCGGCTACGAGCGCTCCAGTGCCCCGCAAGATGTGAAAGCCTACCGCGCCAAACACCTGGTGCAAGACATCGTGGCACTGATCGGCGTGGAATCGGGCCTGGCCCCGTTGGCCGCTCTGGTGGCCCACGACTGGGGCGGAGCCGTGGCCTGGAGCCTGGCCAACCAGCACCCCGAACGCTTGCGTCAGCTGGTCATCATCAACTCGCCCCACCCGGGCACCTTCCTGCACGCCTTGCAAAACGACCCGGCGCAACAAGCGGCCAGCGCCTACATGAATTTTCTCGTGCAACCCGACGCGGCAGCGCAATTGGCCGCCCATGACTTCGAGCGCTTGTTCTGCTTTTTGACCGGGGGAGACCCCTCGCTGCAATCGCTCACCACCCCAGCGTCAGCCCATGGCTCGCCTCAGGCCCCACACTGGCTCACGCCCGCCGTCAAAGCGCAATACCGGCAGGTCTGGCAACACGGCTTGCAAGGCGGCCTCAATTACTACCGTGCCTCGCCTCTGCGCCCTGCCACCGATCAAGACCCTGGGGCGTCGGCGGTGCAAATCCCACCAGAAGCGCTGCGCATCCCAGTTCCCACACTGGTGCTGTGGGCGCAAAAAGATGTGGCCCTGCTGCCGTGCTTGACAGAAGGTCTGGACCACCACATCCCCGACCTGACACTGGTGCCGATGGCCCAGGCCACGCACTGGGTGGTGCACGAGCAAGCCGATCGGGTGATGGCTGAAATAGCCGCCTTTTTGCAAGCCCCTGACGCCTGAACAGCCCGCCTCAGTAAGGGCCTGGCTGTCCATCAGGGCGGGTCTTGAAACGCTTGTGCACCCAGTAATACTGGGTCGGCATGGTGCCAATCAAAGCCTCCAATTCGCGGTTCATGCGGGCGGTGTCGGCCATGAAGTCTTCGGTCGGGAAATCCTGCCAAATCGGCCCCACCTCCATGCAATAACCTTGCGCCGTCATGCGGGTCACCACCGTCACCACCTGGGCTTTGCCCAAACGGGCAAAGCGCGACAGCGAAGGCACGGTCGCAGTGGGAATGCCGAAGAAGGGCACAAACACCGACTCTTTGCGGCCGAAATCCATATCGGGCAACAGGTACAACTTGTCGCCTTGCCGCAAGCCTGACAAGATCTGCTTGACCCCTTCGTGACGAAAATGCATCTTGACCTGCCCAGAGCGGTTGCGCCCTTGGCGAACCCACTCGTCCAATGCGGCATTGCGTTGACGCACATAAATACTGGCCATCGACACCCCGTGCAACTGGGTCAAGGTGCTGCCCCCTGCGTCCAGCCCCACAAAATGCGGTGCCAGCATCACCACGGGCAAGGGGCCTTGCAAGGGCCTCAAATCACCTTGAACCTGCAAACGCCGCTTCAATTGGGCTGGCGAGCCATGCCAAAGCCAAGCGCGGTCCAGCAGCGCTTGGGACACCACCACAAAGTGTTGCCGGGCCATGTGCCAGCGCTGGCTGGGCGTTTGATGCGGAAAGCACAAAGCCAAATTCACCAACACAATGCGCCGCCGCGAACGGGCCAAGGCAAACAGCAAATGCCCCAAAGCCCAACCCAAAGCGCGCAAAGCCCCCAAAGGCCAAAGTGCCAGCCAGCGCATGATCCAAACCACCGGGTGCATCAGGCTTCCTTGCGCGGGGCTTTGTAGCGGGCATAACCCCACAAATACTGCTGAGGGCAAACTCGGACCATGGCCTCCATGGCCTGGTTGATCTGCACCACCGCGGTCTCCAGATCGGTCGACAAGTCGTGGCCCAGCGGCTTCGTGTGCAAGCGGTAGCCACCGCCCCAAGGCAAACGCTCACCCCAAATGAGCACCACCCGCGCCCCGGTTTGCAAGGCCAAGCGAGCGGCCAGCGTCATGGTGTAAGCGGATTGGCCGAAATAAGGGGCCCACAGGCCCATGCCCTCGGGCGGCACCTGGTCGGGCAGCAAACCCACCGCCTTGCCCGCCCGCAAGGCCTTGATCATCTGACGCACCCCCGCCAGCGTGGTGGGCACTGCCTGCAGCCCCGGCCGGTTGCGCGCCAAGGCCATCACCTCGTTCAAGGCCGCCAAACGCGCAGGGCGGTACAAAACAGTCAACCCCCCGTGCTTCGCTCCGAAGCGCAGCGCCAGGGCTTGGGCGGTCACCTCAAAGCAGCCCATGTGCGGGGTCAAAAACAAGACGCCCTGCCCTTGTGCGTAGGCCTCTTCCGCCGCCCGATCGTCGGCCCACTCCAAGTGCGGCGTGCGGCCCAGCCACAAACGCGGCAACTCGGCCGACATGCGGCCCGAGTGCCCCACCGCCCCCAACACGGCACGCAAGCCCAGACCCGCCTGCCGCGCGTTGTCGAGAAAGCGTCTGCGGTAGCTTCCAGACAACAACCACGCAGCCCAGCCCCCCAGCCACCCCAAGGCATGCAAGGCCCACAAGGGCCAATGTGAGAAAAAACGAAACCATCGCGACATAGGGGGGTGATTTTGCCTTGAACCTGGCATGCCATCGCAGGCCCACGCCCAAGCCCGCACCTCAAGACGCGAGCCACCGGTCCAGGCACTACCGGTTTTGTGCCTGCTCGCTACCCGTTCACCCAGAGCCCCATCCGGCGTGCACGCGCCTAACATTCAAAAAGACCAAACCCCTCAAACCACCCGACTCAACGTCCAACGAGGACACACGCATGAAAAACAGCCACAACCCCCAAACTTACGTCAGCACCAGCCAAGCCGCCAAAACCCTGGGCCTGTCGGTAGGCACAGTACAGCGGATGGTGCAAAACGGTGTGTTAGAAGCCTTCATTACCCACGGCGGGCACCGCCGCATTTTGTCCACCTCACTGAACGACTATTGCCAAGAACAAGGCCTCCCTTTGCACACTACCAACACGTCTCGCGTCTGCATCCTGCATGACTGCAAGCACACCACCCCAGCACTGGAGACCCTGAAAGAATGGGCACAGATCACAGTGATGACCCACCCCTTGGACTTGATGGAAATCGCCCCCGATGTCAAAGCCTTTTTCATCGACGCCCGCATCCCTTGGCTGCACAGCTCCCCGGTACACATGGACAACCCGCACCTGCAAAATGCACACTTGCTGGTCTACAACAGCGCCGCCCTGCCCGCCAACAGCCCCATCGCGCCAGACCGGCACGTCAGCCTGTTTAAAAGCGACATCAGCACCGACTTGGTTTTTGGTTATTTGTTGAGCACCGTGCATGCGCAACATGACAAAACCCCGCGACACTGAACACAGTTTCCACGCGATGGCCTTGAAAAGGCCTCAAATGCCCTTATCATTAGCACTCGACGGGGTGGAGTGCTAGCGACGCCATCCCTCAGATTTCAGCGGCACCCTTTGACCGGTGCCCTTGTTTTTTCAACCCTTGTTTCAAATCCAGGAGATTCCATGAAACTGCGTCCTTTGGGCGATCGCGTGATCGTCAAGCGTATCGAAAGCGAAACCAAAACAGCTTCCGGCATCGTCATCCCCGATTCGGCTGCTGAAAAGCCCGATCAAGGTGAAGTCTTGGCCGTTGGCCCAGGCAAGACCAACGACAAAGGCGAGACCAAAGCCCTGAGCGTCAAAGTCGGCGACCGCGTGTTGTTCGGCAAGTACAGCGGCCAGACCGTCAAGGTCGAAGGCGACGAGTTGCTCGTCATGAAAGAAGAAGACCTGTTCGCGGTAGTCGAATAACTTGCGGGACAGACCGACTGACGCGCAAAGCGCCCGTTCGCTCTGTCCTCAACTGATTAATTTGAATTTAGGAGCTTAAAAATGGCAGCAAAAGACGTAATTTTCGGCGGCGAAGCCCGCGCACGCATGGTTGAAGGCGTGAACATTTTGGCCAACGCGGTCAAAGTGACTCTGGGCCCTAAAGGCCGTAACGTGGTTCTGGAGCGCTCGTTCGGCGCCCC
>NZ_CALBEX010000218.1 GCF_937889215.1 uncultured Limnohabitans sp. | reverse complement strand
GACATCGTCAGGCTTGTAACAGCCCAAAACGCCTCACCTAACGGTGGGGCGTTTTGCTTTGTGCGTAGCATTTATAGCGCAGTCCTTTCAACCCCATTTATGCATCATTGATCAAGGGGAGGTGCGGCGTAGATCTTGGAACGGCTTCATCAAATTCCTCAAAATTCGAGGTGATTCAATCTCCTGGAACGTGCCGCTTCCAAACTTCAAGCCCAGAACCCCTAAATCAACTCAGCTGTCGTCAGCAAGGGTTTGAGCAGCAATCAAGTTCTCTAAAATAAGCTTAAGTTGATGGGCCGGGTCCTTGCCCAAGGTTGACACCACCTGCGCTTCGTGTGCTTTGGCTTGCTTCAGCAGGGGTTGCACTTTGCGCCGACCTGCGGCCGTCAGGCTCACCAGACTCTGCCGTTTGTCGTGTGCAGCGTTGCAACGCTTGACCCACCCAGCGTCTTGCATGCGGCCCACAAGCTTGGTCACGGTGGGTTGTTTCGCCAGCACGATGCTGGCGAGTTCGTTGATGCTCAAACTGTCTTTGCCCGACAGGCTTGCCATGACGCGCCACTCCATCAGGCTCAGGCCACTGGCTTCGACCACGGTGTGGAATTCGCTCGAAATCAAATGGCTGGCACGCGCCAGCAAGTAGGCCAGGTAGTCGTCGACAAAGCCTGGCTCGGTGGTCATGGCTTCGGTTTGTGCAGAGGTGCCGTAGAACTGAACTGCCCGCCTTGGTAGACCAGCGGTGCCGTGCCATCGCTGAAACCGCAGCGTTCCACCTCGCCCACAAAAATCACATGGTCGCCTTCTTCGTGCCGGCTGCGGTTGTGGCATTCAAACCAGGCCAGTGCCCCATCCAAAATGGGCAAACCCGACTCGCCCAGCGTGTAAGCGGTGTCGGTAAAGCGGTCACCCTTACCGAAGGCAAAACGGTTGCACACATCGAGCTGATCGGCGGCCAGCACGTTCACCACGTAATGCGTGAACACCCGCTCGTCCTGGGGCAGCACGACAGAGCCAGGACGATCGGCCTTGGCGTGTGTGCGCAGCAAGGCCGTGGTGTTAATGTCGCGGATCTCGATGCGCTGGGCGTAGATGCGCACCAGCACCTTCGATCCGATGGCCGCCGGGCGCGCGGCGTAGCTGCTGTGATCCACCCGCACACAGCTGTCGTCGCAGACGGTGTCCCCCCGGATGCGCAGCGTCGCCGTGTTCGAGCTGCAGGGCATCGTCTCGTTTGGGGTGGCGGCCCTGGTGGTCGAGCAGGTCAGAAAGAACCTGGGTCAGCACCGATGC
>NZ_CALBEX010000217.1 GCF_937889215.1 uncultured Limnohabitans sp. | reverse complement strand
TGGATGTTGCCGTGTTCAAGCGCCACCACCTCGGCCAGCTCTTTGCAGTCGGTCGGCACGCGCAGGCGCTCGCACACTTTTTGCAGGAGCTTGACGCTGCGCCCTTCGTGACCAATGTGGCGGGGCAGCACGTCGGCCGGCGTTGTGCCTTTGCCCAGGTCGTGCATCAGGCAGGCTACGCGCACGGGCAGCGGCATGTTTAACTGCGCAGCCATGTCCATCACCAGCATCATGTGCACGCCCGTGTCGATTTCAGGGTGGTATTCCGGGCGCTGGGGCACGCCCCACAGGCGGTCCAGCTCGGGCAGAAGCACCTTCAGGGCGCCACAGGCGCGCAGCACCTCGAACATGCGCGAGGGCTTGGCGCCCATCAGTCCGCGTGCCAACTCCTGCCAGACGCGCTCGGGCACCAGGTGGTCGGCTTCGCCGTCTTCCACCATCTGGCGCATCAGCGCCATCGTTTCATCGGCCACGCTGAAGTCGGCAAAACGCGCTGCAAAACGGGCCACGCGCAGGATGCGCACCGGGTCTTCTGCGAAGGCAGGGGTGACGTGGCGCAGCCTTTTGGCGTGCAGGTCGGCCAGACCACCCCAGGGGTCGATGACTTCGTCCCGCCAGCTGGGCATGGTGTGTGGCAAATCTTGTCTGGCACTGCTGGTGACAGACCCTGTGTGGTTCTCAGCGAGCAGGGCTACAGCCAGCGCTTCGGGCACGGCCATGGCGTTGACCGTGAGGTCGCGCCGGGCCAGGTCCTCTTCGAGCGTGACGTCGGGCGCTGCCTGCACCGCAAAGCCTTTGTAGCCCCGCGCCGTCTTGCGTTCGGTGCGGGCGAGGGCGTATTCCTCGCGGGTCTGCGGGTGCAAAAACACAGGAAAGTCTTTGCCCACAGGCACAAAGCCCTGCGCGGTCATGGCCTCGGGCGTGCTGCCCACCACCACCCAGTCGCGGTCGTTCACGCGTTCACCCATCAAGGCATCACGCACCGCACCACCGACGACAAAAACCTGCATGACCGCGTCTGCCTTTAGCGAGAAACCCGAAAGGGCTCTTCGAAGTCGATGAAGTCCTGCTCGGCCAGCGCCTCGTCGATCCAGGCTTTGACGCCGGGCAGGTCGCACACGCGGTCCATGTAGGCGGCCACATCGGCCGGCACAGGCAAGGCGTAAGTTTTCAGGCGCATGACCACCGGGGCAAAGTAGGCATCGGCCACGGTGAATGGGCCAAACAGCATGGGGCCGCCGTGCTCTTGTAGCAGACTGCTCCACAGGCTGCAGATGCGGTTCAGGTCGGCACCCACAGCGGGCTTGTCACGCAGGGCCAAAGCCCCGATCTCGGGCAGGTGCGCCTCGATGTTCATCGGGCAGGCGCTGCGCAAGCCCGCAAAGCCGCTGTGCATTTCGGCGCAAATGCTGCGCGCGCGTGCCCGGGCGGCGCGGTCTTGCGGCCAGAGCTGTTTGCCTGGAAATTGCTCGGCCACGTATTCCGCAATCGCCAAGGTGTCCCAAACGGCCAGGCCATCGTGCACCAGCACGGGCACCTTGCCCACCGGGTTGACGTCTTTGAGCGCGGCCTTGAACTGCGAGCCGGGCGCGAAGCTGTCAAAGCGGACAAAGACCTCTTCAAATTCGATGCCTGCCTGGCGCAGCAGCACCCAGGGGCGCATGGACCAGGACGAGTAGTTTTTGTTGGCGATGTAGAGCTGGATCATTTTTTCTCCCGGAATGAAGTGGACCCCAAAGTCAGGACAGACTTGATGTCAGTTTAAGTTGCACTCAAC
>NZ_CALBEX010000216.1 GCF_937889215.1 uncultured Limnohabitans sp. | reverse complement strand
GTCATGGGCCCAGAAATGCAAGCGTTTGCACAGGATGTGCTCACCTCGAGCCAGCAAGTTCAGCGCGGAGAAGGCCGGATGCACCAGGTCACGCTGTCGGCCGCCGCCGAGGCGCGGGCCAAGGTGGGTTTGACGCAATCGGCCTTTGCGCAGTTGATGGGGGTGTCGGTGCGCACTTTGCAAAACTGGGAACAGGGCCGCAGCCAGCCCTCGGGGGCGGCGCAAACCTTGATCAAAGTCGCACAACAGTGGCCAGACGTGCTGCGATCGATGGCCTGAATTGAAACGCACCGACCCCCCCTGCCCCCCACCTCCCCCAAACCCTCATTGGCGGTGGCCTTCATTGTTTTGGCCCAGTGCCTGAGCACCTCGCTGTGGTTCAGTCCCAGCGGGGTGGCCGACAGCCTGATGCGCGATTGGCAGCTGAGCGCAGCCGCTTTCGGCTGGCTGTTGGCGGCCACACAACTGGGCTTCATTGCGGGCACGCTGGCGTTTGCTTTCAGCGGCGCAGCAGACCGCTTTCAGCCCACCCGCATTTTTGTGGTGTGCAGCTTGCTGGGGGCGCTGGCCAATGCCGCCGTCACCTGGGGCGTGACCGATTACGGCGTTTTCTGGAGCCTGCGCTTTGGGGTGGGCATGTGCTTGGCCGGCATTTACCCGTTGGGCATGAAGATGCTGGTGCAGCGCGTAGGCAGCAAGCCGGCGGCCGCCCTGGGTTGGCTGGTGGGCATGCTGACTTTGGGCACCGCCATGCCGCATGCCTTGCGCGCCTTGGGCCACAGCTTGCCTTGGCCTGAAGTGCTGATGGGCTCGTCGTTGTTGGCGGTGACCGGGGCGGTCCTGGTGGCCTGCATAGGGCAAGCACCGCGACCCCAAAGTGCCACACCCACCCAGAGCGCTGCCGCGCCCGTGCGCCTGAACGCGCAGGCCCTGCGCGAGGTCATCGCTGTGCGCGGCTTTCGCGCTTCGGCGCTGGGTTATTTTGGCCACATGTGGGAGCTGTACGCTTTTTGGAGCGTGCTGCCCTGGCTGAGCCTGCCGATTGCCCGCGCCTTGACAGAGCCGGGCCAGAGCTTGGCATCTTCGGTGGCGTGGATCGGTTTTGCCGTCATCGGCATCGGCTTTTTCGGCTGCGTGCTGGGCGGCATTTGGAGCCGCCGCGTGGGCAGCGCACGGGTGGCGGCCAGTGCCCTTGCCGCTTCGGGGTTGATGTGCGTGGTTTACCCCTTCATTCCGGACAGCTGGCCGCTGTTGCAACTGGGGGCTTTGCTGTTTTGGGGGTTTGCTGTCCCAGCCGATTCACCGCAGTTTTCGGCCATGTC
>NZ_CALBEX010000215.1 GCF_937889215.1 uncultured Limnohabitans sp. | reverse complement strand
CAGATCGAACACGGCCGAGCCACCTGCCGACAACAAGACATCGTCACCGCCCCACGCCCCGGCTTGCAGCTGCAGGCGAAACAACTCGGGCGACATGGTGGTCTTGCCGTGCGGGGCCAGCGCCACGCCTTTGCGCTGCACAAAGGCCTGCATCCAGGCCAAGTTGTGCGTGAGCGCTGGGCGGCGCAGCACGGCCACCGGATAAGCCAGCGCGTCATCGAGCAGGTGCCAGCCGCGCTGCCCCAGCTGCGAGACACGACAAGGCTCGGCCGCCAAGGGGAAGCCCTTGCAGCTCGCGTTCAGTACAAAATCGCTTTCAGTGCCTGCTGTCCACATGTTGTATGTCTCCAAGATGTCGCCCATCGCAGTCCGCGTTGGACAATGATTCTCCCACCTCCACCCCTGAATTCACTTCAGCCCCGCAGCCCTTTTTTGACATGACCCACCCCAACCCAACCCTGGACATCGTGGCGCTTGGCGAAGCCATGGTCGAGTTCAACCAGCGGCCCCATGAACAGGCAGGCGACGCCCCGCTTTACCAACAAGGCTTTGGCGGCGACACCAGCAACGCCGCCATTGCCGCGGCCCGCGCCGGAGCGCGTGTGGGCTACATGACGCGTCTGGGGCAAGACCGCTGGGGTGATCGCCTGATGGACCTGTGGAAGTGCGAAAACGTGGACACCACCACCGTGCTGCGTGACGCGCAAGCGCCCACCGGCATGTACTTCGTGAGCCACGACGCGCAAGGCCACCACTTCAGCTATGCGCGTGCCGGTTCAGCCGCCAGCCGCATGCAGCCGCAAGACCTGACACATTGGCAAGACGCCATCGCCAGCAGCCAGTGGCTGCACCTGTCGGGCATCTCTTTGGCCATCTCGGCCACGGCCTGCGACACAGCTTTTGCAGCCATGGCGCATGCCCGGAGTAGCGGCACACGGGTGGCCCTCGACTCCAACTTGCGTTTGTCGTTGTGGCCCCTGGCCAGGGCGCAGGCCTGCATCCGCCATGCGGTGAGTCTGTGCGATCTGTTCTTGCCCAGCCTGGAAGACATGACCGTGCTCACGGGCCTCACCCAGGCGGCCGACATCGTCGCCTGGAGCCACGCACAGGGTGCGGCGCAGGTGGTGCTCAAATTGGGGGCTGACGGGGCGCTGGCCAGTGATGGCAAAAACCAGCAACGCCTGCCG
>NZ_CALBEX010000214.1 GCF_937889215.1 uncultured Limnohabitans sp. | reverse complement strand
ATCACTCTGGCTGATGAAATGATTTATTCATCACTACTAAACAGCTCACAATCACAATGAGACTCAGCAATAAAAAAGCCCGGTGACCCGGGCTTTTGTTATTTGCAAAGTTGAGAAAATTTGCATCACATCTGAGAACCTACAAACGCTCAAATGTCGATGTTCCCCGCCCGCAGCGCATTGCTCTCAATGAAATGGCGGCGAGGCTCGACTTCGTCGCCCATGAGCATGGTGAAAACGCGGTCGGCTTCGATGGCATCGTCGATTTGCACACGCAGCAGGCGGCGCACGGTGGGGTCCATGGTGGTTTCCCACAGCTGTGCAGGGTTCATCTCGCCCAGACCTTTGTAGCGCTGGCGGCTGGTGGTGCGTTCGGCTTCGCTGATGAGCCAATGCATGGCCTGGCGGAAGTCGCCCACTTTTTCTTCTTTCTGGCGCTCGCCTTCGCCGCGCAGCGCTTTGGCACCTTCGCTCAGCAAGCCACGGAAAGTGTTAGCGGCTTCGGCCAGCGCGCCGTAGTCGGCACCGTGCACAAAGTCTTGCGTGATGATGCTGCTCTTGATGTTGCCGTGGTGGCGGCGACTGATGCGCAGGATCGGTTTGTCGGTGCGCACATCAAACTCAGCGCTCACTTCGGCAGGGATGCCGGTGGTGTTGAGTTCGCGCAGTTTGGCTTGCAGTGCGGAGGCGCATGCAGCGGCTTGTTCCATGCCATCCAAGTTCAGCGACACGCCATCGGCCATGGCGCGCAGGGCTTCGGCGTCCATGAAGTTGGACAAGCGGGTAATGACGTTTTCAGCCACTTGGTGTTTGCGGGCCAGGGCTTCGAGCGTTTCGCCAGACAGCACTTGGGGCGCAGCGCCTCCGGTGGTGATGCTGGCATCTTTGAGCGCGATGCGCAGCAAGAAGCCGTCGAGCGCCGGGCCGTCTTTGAGGTACAGCTCTTCTTTACCGGCCTTGACTTTGTAGAGCGGTGGTTGGGCGATGTAGATGTGACCACGCTCGACCAAATCAGGCATTTGGCGGTAAAAGAAAGTCAGCAGCAAAGTGCGGATGTGCGCGCCGTCCACGTCGGCGTCGGTCATGATGATGATGCGGTGGTAGCGCAGTTTGTCGACGTTGAAGTCGTCGGTGCCGCTCTTGCCGGAGTCGGCTGACACTTTGCCGATGCCGGTGCCCAAAGCGGTGATGAGCGTGATGATTTCGTTGCTGGTCAGCAGTTTTTCGTAGCGGGCTTTTTCGACATTCAGGATCTTGCCGCGCAGGGGCAAGATGGCCTGGAATTTACGGTCGCGGCCTTGCTTGGCAGAGCCACCGGCGGAGTCACCCTCGACGATGTAGATTTCGCACAGGGCCGGGTCTTTTTCTTGGCAGTCGGCCAGTTTGCCGGGCAAGCCCATGCCATCGAGCACGCCTTTGCGGCGCGTCATTTCGCGGGCTTTGCGGGCGGCTTCGCGGGCGCGGGCAGCTTCCACGATCTTGCCGCAAATGATCTTGGCGTCGTTGGGTCGCTCTTCCAGATAATCGTTGAGGGCTTTGGCCACGATGTCTTCGACCGGGGCGCGCACTTCACTCGACACCAGCTTGTCTTTGGTCTGGCTACTGAACTTGGGCTCGGGCACTTTAACGCTCAGCACGCAGCACAGGCCTTCGCGCAAGTCGTCGCCACTGACTTCGACCTTTTGCTTTTTGGCGATCTCGTTTTTCTCGATGTACTTGCCAATCACGCGGGTCATCGCAGCGCGCAGGCCTGTCAGGTGGGTGCCGCCGTCACGCTGGGGAATGTTGTTGGTGAAGCACAGCACCGATTCGTTGTAACCGTCGTTCCATTGCATCGCCACTTCCACACCGATGCTGGTGCCGGGGATGCCGCCGTAACTGTCGGCTGGGCGCTCGCCATTGGCGTGGAAGGCGTTGGGGTGCAACACTTTTTTGTTGGCGTTGATGAAATCGACAAAGCCCTTGACGCCACCGGCGCCCGAGAAGTCGTCTTCTTTGCCGGTCCGCTCGTCTTTGAGACGAATGCGCACGCCGTTGTTCAAGAAGGACAACTCGCGCAAACGCTTAGCCAAAATCTCGTAATGGAAATCGGTGTTTTGCGTGAAGATTTCCACGTCGGGCAAAAAGTGCACTTCGGTGCCGCGCTTGTCGGTGGCACCCGTGACGCGCATGGGTGAAACCTCTACACCGTCCACGGTTTCGAGCAAACGGTTTTGCACAAAGCCTTTGGCAAAGTCGATCTGGTGCACTTTGCCTTCGCGGCGCACCGTGAGGCGCAGCCACTTGCTCAACGCGTTCACGCAAGACACGCCCACACCGTGCAGGCCGCCCGAAACCTTGTAACTGTTTTGGTTGAACTTGCCGCCTGCGTGCAGTTCGGTCAAAGCGATTTCGGAGGCACTGCGCTTGGGCTCGTGCTTGTCGTCCATCTTCACGCCGGTGGGGATGCCGCGGCCGTTGTCGGTGACGCTGATGGAGTTGTCAGAGTGGATGGTGACCACGATGTCGTCGCAGTGGCCGGCCAGCGCTTCGTCGATCGAGTTGTCCACGACCTCGAACACCAAGTGGTGCAAGCCGGTGCCATCCGAGGTGTCGCCGATGTACATGCCGGGGCGTTTGCGCACAGCCTCCAGGCCTTCCAGAATCTGGATGGAGCCTTCGCCGTAGCCTTCGGATGCGCCCGCTTGGTGGGCGTCGATCTTGGGTTGCGCGGTGGTGAAAGCGTCTTCGCTGGGTTGGATGTCGTCGGTCATGTGGATTTTTTCTCTGTCGCTTGAATGGCCGAAACCCGCGAGTGGGCGCGGGTTTCGATAAAAGGAGCCATAAAGGGGCCTTGTGGACTTTTGCCTTAGATGCGCATCGGCATCACCACATATTTGAAATCGTCATTTTCGGGAATGGTGATCAAGGCCGAACTGTTGCCGTCCGCCAAGTCAATCCGGACCATGTCCTGGCCCATGTTGCTGAGCACGTCGATGATGTAGGTGACGTTGAAGCCGATCTCGATGGCATCGCCGCCGTAATCGATGTCGAGTTCATCGACCGCTTCTTCCTGCTCTGCGTTGGTCGATGCCACGCGCAGGCTGCCGGGGTCGAGGTTCAGGCGAACGCCTTTGAACTTGTCGCTGGTCAGGATGGCGGTGCGCTGCAAGCACGACAGCAAAGCTTGACGGCCCAGCGTCAGGTTGTTGCGGTGGCCCTTGGGGATCACGCGGTTGTAGTCTGGGAACTTGCCTTCGACCAGCTTGGTCACGAATTCCATGCCATCAAAGCTGAATTTGGCCTGGTTGTTGGCGAACTGCATCTCGATCGCACCTTCGGCGTCAGACAGCAAGCGCTGCAACTCCAGCACGGTCTTGCGCGGCAGAATGACTTCTTGTTTGGTGGGCACTTCCACGTCAAGTGTGGCGGCGGTGAAGGCCAGGCGGTGGCCATCGGTGGCGACCAAGCTCAGGCGGTTGCCCTCGGCCACAAACAGGATGCCGTTGAGGTAATAGCGGATGTCATGCACGGCCATGGCAAACGACACCTGACCCAGCAATTGCTTGAGGGTTTTTTGCGGCACGCTGAACACGGGGCCAAAGCTGGCGGCTTCTTGCACCAGTGGGAAGTCTTCTGCGGGCAAGGTCTGCAAGGTGAACTTGGACTTGCCGCCTTTCAAAATCAGTTTGGCTTGCGAAGACTCCAGACTCACTGTTTGGTCGGCGGGCATGGTGCGCAAGATGTCGATGAGTTTGCGAGCGCCCACCGTGGTCGTGAAATCGCCCGGGTCACCTTCCATTTCGGCGGTGGTGCGAATCTGGATTTCCAGATCGCTGGTGGTCAGCTGCAAGGCGTGTCCTGTTTTGCGGATCAGCACGTTGGCCAGCACAGGCAGGGTGTGGCGGCGCTCCACAATGCCGGACACGGATTGCAGAACCGACAGGAATTTGTCTTGGGTTGCCTTCAGGACGATCATTTGTCTACCTTTGATGGTTTTTGTCGCCGCAGCTTAGGGCCGGGCGAATAATTCACAACAGCATGCATTTTCGCTGTTTTTTGGACCCAAAACGGCCTGGATGGGGTGCAAATCACCTAAAACAGGGGGCTGTAATGGGTTCATGGCGGCTCAACCCTTGAGGGACTGCTCCAGCACGTGCAGTTGCTGGTTCAGCTCGGTCAGTTGCTGGCGTTCGGCACTGATCTTGCGCACGGCGTGCAGCACGGTGGTGTGGTCACGCCCGCCAAACAGCTCACCGATCTCGGGCAGGCTTTTTTGAGTCATTTCCTTGGCCAGATACATGGCAATCTGGCGCGGACGCGCAATGCTGGCCGGGCGTTTCTTGCTGTACATGTCCGCCACTTTGATCTTGTAGTAGTCGGCAACGGTTTTTTGGATGTTTTCGACACTGATCTGGCGGTTCTGGATGGACAGCAAATCACGCAAGGCATCGCGGGCCAGCTGGATGGAGATGTCTTTTTGGTTGAACCGGGAGTAAGCCAGGATTTTGCGCAGCGCGCCTTCGAGCTCGCGCACGTTCGAGCGCACGTTTTTGGCTACGAAAAAAGCCACGTCCTCAGGCATTTCGC
>NZ_CALBEX010000213.1 GCF_937889215.1 uncultured Limnohabitans sp. | reverse complement strand
TAGAAACCCGCCGGGTGGCCTTGGTCACTGGGGCCGGTCGCAACATTGGCCGCGCTATCGCGCTGGCCTTGGCTCGCGATGGTATGGCTGTGGCTGTGAACGTGCGCAGTTCAGTGGCCGAAGGCCAAGCAGTGGTCGATGAACTGACCACCATGGGTGTTCCTGCACTTTTGTGTGCGGCAGATGTCACCGATGCCTTCGCGGTGCAGGGCATGATCGCCCAAGTGGTAGCGCGTTTTGGACGTCTAGATGTCCTTGTGAACAATGCGGCCATTCGCAAAGAAGCCACTCTGGCCGAGATGAGCAGTGCCGATTGGCGCAACACCTTGGCCGTGGTTTTGGACGGCGCGTTTCACTGCACCCAAGCTGCCCTGCCCCATTTGCAAAAAGCGACTGACGGCGCTGTCGTCAATATTGGTGGTCTCACCGCTCACACCGGCGCCGAAAACCGCGTGCATGTGGTGACTGCCAAATCGGGTTTGGTCGGTCTAACGCGTGCTTTGGCACACGATTTGGCGGCCCATCAAGTCACGGTGAATTGCGTGTCGCCGGGCATGATCGACACCGTGCGACTCGGTAGCAGTGTGTGTCTGCTCAGCCGCAGCACCATCAAAAGCACACGCCATTGCTGGGCAGACGCGGCACAGCCGAAGAGGTGGCTGATTCGGTGGCTTGGCTGGCGGGCCCACAAGCTCGTTTTGTGACAGGGCAAGTGCTGCACGTCAACGGTGGAACGTACTTGGGTTCTTGATTCAATTGCTTTTGCATCGGCTGGCAATGCCTTATCTCATGACTTGGCTGAAGAGATTTTCAATACCCCGCAAAAAAACTCCAACATCCCGCATATCCCTCTCGCGACGCAGGCCATGCGCTCCATGATTTGATTGTCGCTTAGGGGCACTTGTATGGGATGTGCGACATCAGGATGAACAAACCTGAGCCGTTGGGACCGGGTTTCGGCTTTGTGCACCGCTTTTAAACGCCACCTTGTGGGTGCGTGGGATCAATCCAAAGGACCGTCTCAGGCTTTTCAACAGGCTCTATGTCCATGTTGACCGCAACCGCTTGCCCGTCGCTGCGGCACAACACGCACTCCAAAGTTTCCTCTGCGCTGGCATTGATTTCTTGGTGCGGCACATAAGGCGGAACGTAAATGAAATCTCCGGGTCCCGCTTCTGCGGTGAACTCCAGGGCATTGCCCCAGCGCATACGGGCACGGCCTTTGACCACATAGATCACACTTTCTAACGGGCCGTGATGGTGTGCACCGGTTTTGGCATTGGGGTGGATGTGCACGGTACCCGCCCAAAGCTTTTGAGCGCCAACCCGTGCAAAGTTGATGGCGGCTTTGCGGTCCATGCCCGGTGTGGAGGGCACATTCCCATCCAACTGGTCACCTGGCACCACGCGGACACCGTCGTGTTTCCAGTCGGTGATGGGCTGATCGTGCGATGAAGGGGCGTTGTGATCGTCGTGGTGATGGGCCATGGCTTGAATCTTTTCAAAAGAAAGATTTTCACTTTAGCATGGGTGCGCGCCAGATTTAGGCGGCACCAAACCCGAATGAAAACGTGATGACCGCCGCAGCCCTCGCGTCGCACACTCAGCCGTACTTCAGCGCTGTCGCCTTGCCCCAAAACACCCGGTACATGAACACCGTGTAGCCGATGATGACCGGCAGCGTGATGGCCACACCGAAAAAAATCACATTCAGCGACGCGGTGCTGATGGCCGCCTCCCACACCGTCATGCGCCCGATCACGATGTCGGGGAAGATGCTGTAGGCCAAGCCAAAGAAAGCCAGCACAAAAATCAAAACCGTATTGGCGAACACCAGCCAACCGTAGCCCGCATTCACCAAGTACGGGCGCGTGAGGACCCAGCGCATGGCAAAGAACGCCAGGGCGCACATGAGGGGCACCGGCAGCAGGGCAAACACCTGCGGCACACCGAGCCATTTCCCCAGCACGCCCTCTTTCACCAGCGGCGTAGCTGCCGATATGGCCAGCAAGGCGCCCGCCATGGGCCACAGCACAAGCCGCGCCCAACGCACGGCCTTTTGCTGAAGATCGCCTTCAG
>NZ_CALBEX010000212.1 GCF_937889215.1 uncultured Limnohabitans sp. | reverse complement strand
CCAGCCTCAATGAGCATGTGCACTTGCACGTCTGCGCAGTCGATGGCGTGTTTGAGGAAGTGGCGGGCGAGGGCGGTGCTGCCGCTCAAGCTCAAGCCCGTGCGCAAGCCTGTGCGCCGGGTGTCATCTTCCACCCGGCCACCGGCATCGACACCGAAGCGGTGGCCAAAGCCCAAGCCAGTTTGCGTCGGCGCATCCTGCGCGCCTTTGTGGGCCGGGGCCTGCTCGAAGGCTTCGAGGCCAAGGAGATGCTGGGGTACAAACACAGTGGGTTTTCGGTGGACACCAGCGTGTGCATAGCAGCACAAGACCGATCGGGCCTGGAGCGCTTGCTGCGGTACTGCGCACGGCCCCCGTTTGCGTTGGATAGGCTGCGCAAAGCGGGCAGCGAGTTGGTCTACCGCTGCGCCAAGCAGCGCAGCGAGCCAGGCAGTGACCGGCGCGACCAACGCAACGCAAACCGAGGTGCAAAGCACGGGGCACAGGCAGATGAGCTGCACCTCACGCCGCTCGAACTCATAGCCCGCATTGCAGCCTTGGTGCCGCCACCGCGCACGCATCGCCACCGTTACTTTGGCGTTCTGGCACCGAACTCACCCTTGAGGCCTGCTGTCACGGCGCTGGCACAAGATGCAGTGGTACAACCGGCGCAGGTGCAAGCTGAGCCAGCCAGCACAGGGGCGGTCGCGGGCGCAGCGGCACCTGAGGCAGGCAACCCACTCCTAACCCAGGCCGAGCCGACCCAGCCGGTGCAGCCTAAGCGCCCAGCGCACTACCTGTGGGCGGTGCTGATTGCCCGCATCTACGAGGTGTTCCCGCTGGTATGCCCCATCTGTGGCGGGCAAATGCGCATCATCGCCTTCATCACCTACAGCGCCGACATCCGGCAAATACTGGATCACATCGGGGTGGAGACAGAGCCACCGCGCATCACACCAGCACGCGGGCCGCCGCTGTGGGACGGGTGCGACGCGCCCATGGGCGAGGGTGTCGAGGTTGAGCCAGATTGGGACGAAGCGGCCCAACCGGCGCCGGACTTTGAGGTCGATCAGCGCATCAGTTGGTGAGCAATGGCGGCAGCGGTTTTGCCAACGCTGCGGGGCAGGGCTGCGCCTGGTGCTGCCCAAAAATGCGCAAACCGAAAAATCTCGGGCGACTGGCCTTGAACAAGCGCTCAGGCAGACCCAGGCTGAAGGCCTGTGATGCCCAAAACATGGGTCATAATTGTCCTCATGCGGTTGGATTTCCTATCCGCAGGGTT
>NZ_CALBEX010000211.1 GCF_937889215.1 uncultured Limnohabitans sp. | reverse complement strand
TCAAGGCCTGCGCTCCGAATTGCTGCGCATCCGCGAGATTCTCTCGCTCGATTAATATTTACTAAAAGTTACCGCCAGCCCAAGAAACACAGGGTTACGAAGCTATAATTCTTGGCTTAGTCGGCGTGTAGCGCAGCCTGGTAGCGCACTTGCATGGGGTGCAAGGGGTCGCGAGTTCGAATCCCGCCACGCCGACCATGTGAATCAAGGACTTAGCTTCGAAAGGGGCTAAGTCCTTTCTTCTTTGTGGCACTGTTACCCTCGGCATGGCCTCAAATTTTGCCATCCAAACAGCGCATCACCCAATCATCTGCAACTCGCGCGCGGGCTGGTTTTGTCGCACAGGCTCAAAACCCAATTCATCCACCACGATGCTTTGCCCCTGACTCATGCGCCAAGGCCGCCCGGTACACCAGCCTTGCCGCGACCGTGTCCTCGACGGCTTGGCCCAGCGATTTGAAAATGATCGTTGGGCCTGTGGGCGGGGGCGCTGTGCGGCCACTCAAAACCTCGCCAATCTCGGCCGCCACATGGGCGCCCGAGAGCAGCACATCACCCGACTCCTTTTCGGCCGCTTCGCGTTGGTCGACCACCACCCAATTTTGCATGGCCGCATCGTCCAGCTCGCGCCAGGTGGGACGGGGTGCGCCCACGGCCGCTACAAAGGCACCGGGTTTGAGCCAGGCCCCTTGCAGCACGGGCTTGCTGGCGTTGGTGACGGTGCAAACGATGTCGGCCCCGCGCACGGCGGCTTCGGCGCTGGCGCTGGAAACGCCACCAATGTCGAGGGCGCATTGCTGCGCATTGGCGGGTGTGGGGCTCCATACGCGGATCTCGGACACCTCGCGCACGGCCCGCAGCATTTGTGCATGGCTGCGGGCCAGCACGCCGCTGCCCAGCATCGCCACCACTTGCGGCGTATGGGGCACCAGCGCATCGGCGGCCACCGCTGAGGCCGCTGCGGTGCGCATGGCGGTGATGGTGTTGCCCTCCATCACGGCCAAGGTTTGGCCCGTGGTCGGGTCCATCAGCACAATGGTGCTCAGCAGGGTGGGCAAGCCTTTGTGGGCGTTGCCGGGCACCAAGGTGATGAGTTTGGTGGTGAGCGCATCGCCCAGTTGAGCCGGTTTCAAAAACATCACGCCATCGGCCGAGGCTTCGCCAATCGGCATGACCATGCGCAGCGGCTGCACCA
>NZ_CALBEX010000210.1 GCF_937889215.1 uncultured Limnohabitans sp. | reverse complement strand
AAATCGTCACCCTCTGCCCGCCCTCACCCACCCACACAAGACCATGGGCTGCGCTGCCAGCACCAGCAAGGCTTGCCTCCATGGACAGTCAGGTCAGCTGTTGCAGCCAACAAGGGCAGCGGTTGTTGCCGGGAATGACAAGGCTCATCAACAGAGTTGGTGTTCACGGCCAGCAAGACTGACGATCACCACCAGCGTTTGGAAGGGGGCGGCGGTGGGCGACGATTTCTGTGTACCCGCAGCATGAGGAGCCCGCCGCCGCCCCCTTCCAAACGCGCACCCCAAACGCGCACCTTTCTTGACACGCTCTAACTCTGATAGCTAATGACCCATGCACAGCGTTACCATCCCAACCCATGCACACCTCTGCCCTTGTCCTGTTTTCCGGTGGCCAGGACTCCACCACCTGCCTGGCCCATGCGTTGAGCCGTTATGAACGCGTTGAAACCCTGGCGTTTGACTACGGTCAGCGCCACAAGGTCGAGCTGGACGCCCGGCTGAACGTGTTGGCCGCCGTCAAAGCGCGGTTTCCCCAATGGGCCACCAAAATGGGCGAAGACCATTTGCTGGACGCCAGCATCTTGGGCCAGATCAGCGACACGTCCTTGACCCGCGATACCGCCATCGCCATGGAAAGCTCGGGTCTGCCCAACACCTTCGTGCCCGGCCGCAACCTGCTCTTCCTCACGCTTGCGGCGGCGCTGGCTTACCGCCGGGGTTTGCAGGTCATCGTGACCGGCGTGTGTGAGACCGATTTTTCGGGCTACCCCGACTGCCGCGACGACACCATGAAGGCGATGCAGGTGGCCTTGTCGCTGGGCATGGACCGCAAGCTGCTGATCGACACCCCGCTCATGTGGATCGACAAGGCCCAAACTTGGCAATTGGCGCATGACCTGGGCCAAAAGGCCGACCCGGCGCAAGGCGGGCAAGCGCTGGTGGATGTGGTGCTGGAGCACAGCCACACCTGCTACATGGGCGAGCGCAGCCAACGCCACGCTTGGGGCTATGGCTGCGGCAGCTGCCCGGCTTGCGAACTGCGTGCCGCAGGCTTTGCGCGCTGGCAAGCCCAAGGCCCGCGCTGAGCTGGCCAGCCTCAGTGCGCTGGGGCGCGAGGCAGGCCGCGCGCGCTGTCCAGAAAATCTTGTGACCAAGATTTCACGTCGTAGCCCAACACCCGTTCTTGAAGTTGGCGCATCTTGTAATGCGCTTCCTCCGGGCTGAGTGACAAGGCCGCTTCGAGTGCTTGCACCAAGTTGTTTTCGTCATGGGGGTTGGTCAAGATTGCGCCCTTGAGCTCAACGGCCGCGCCCGCAAATTCGGACAACACCAACACGCCAGGTGTTTGCCCCACGGCTTTGACCGACACGTACTCTTTGCACACCAGGTTCAAGCCGTCACGCAAAGGCGTGATCCAAGCGACATCGGAGGCCAGATAAAAAGCCATCAGGTCTTCAAAGGGCAGGCCCCGGTAAAAGTAGCGCACCGGCGTCCAGTTCATGCTGGCAAAGCGGCCGTTGATGCGGCCAATGATCCGGTCGAGTTGTTCGCGGGTGTGCTCGTAAATCACCATGCCGCTGGCCGCTGGTGTGACGATGTTGAGCATGATGACTTTCTCGTGCCACTCCGGGTGGCGCTCTAGAAAACGCTCGAAGGCTTGCATTTTTTCGATCGGGCCTTTGACGTAATCGAGTCGTTCGACGGACAGTACAATTTTGCGCCCGCGTGCTTCGGCCAACAGGTCGCGTGCGCCGTTTTGGGTGCGCTCGGTCTTGACCAGTTGGGCGATGCGTCCGTTGTCGATGCCCACCGGGTGTGCGCCCACGCCGACCAGGCCATACGGTGTTTGGAGCTGCAGGCTCATCTCTTCCACGCCCAAGGCGCAGCCATAGGTGAGCCACTCGGGTGCACAAGAGGTCTTGCTGAGCACGCTGCAGCTCACGTTGGAGCGAACGACGTCAACAAAATTTTCGACATACCGGGGGATGTGAAAGCCGACGTAATCGCACTTGAGCAAGCTGGCAACGATTTGCCCTTTCCAGGGAAGCATGTTGAAAATGTCTGCCCCCGGAAAAGCGGTGTGGTGGAAAAAACAGATGTGCAAATCGGGCCGCAAGGCGCGCAAGAACGAGGGCACCATCCAGAGGTTGTAGTCGTGGATCCAGACCGTTGCGCCTTCTTGGGTGGCGGCGGCGGTGCGCTCTGCAAACAAGCGGTTGATCTCGCAGTAGTGCTGCCAGTGGGCGTCGTTGAAGGTGACGCGTTCCGGAAAAGAAAACAGCACGGGCCACAGCGCTTCTTTGGAGAACTGTTTGTAGAAGATGTCCACATCGTCGGCCGTCAAGGCGACGCGTGTGGCCATCAAGTTCGGGTACAGGTCGCGGTCCACCCAGACATCTTGTTCAAACACGTCGGGCTCGGGGGTACGGCTGTCTTGCAAGGACCATGCGACCCATGCGCCTTCTCGGCCGTTGGCAAATCAGCCGAGCAGCGTGGGCAAGATGCCATTGGGGCTTTTGGGCAAACTGCGCTGCACGCCGGTGTCGGTGGTGACCTCGTCGAAGGGCTGGCGGTGGTAGACCATCACCAATTCGGCGTCGCCTTGCAGCGGGCTGGTTTCGGCGGGTGTGAGGCCCAGCATGCGGTGAAACGCATGGTGGCGTATGGCCTCCAAAATGCCCAGTGGGCCTGCGGCACGCGCCAGATAAACGGGCGGTGCTTTGCCGTTTTGGCGGTCTGCCAGCACGGCCTCTTTCAGGCCTTTTTCGGCATTGCCCACCACCACACCGCGCAGGCCGGTGCGCATGAGCGAGAGGTCATTGAGGGTGTCGCCAGCGGTGAGGACTTTTTCCGTCGGCAAGCCTTCGATGGCCAGCAGCTGCATCAAGCTGTTGCCTTTGGAGACCCCTCGCGGTAGAAAGTCAAAGTAACGGCCTGCGGAGACCAAGTGGTCGAGCCCCAAGGATTGCGCCAGAGCCTGCGCATGCTGCTTGGCTGTGTCGTGCTCGTAGACAAATGAACACCGGTTCTCTTGTGGCACTTCCTGGAAATGCAAGCCGTCGATTTGGCGGGCCTCGGTCAGAATTTGCTCTCGGCCTGGCCAGCCTGCTGCGATGGCATCTTGCAGCGGCAAGATGGGTGCAAAACCATCGCCTTGTCTGCGCAGCACAGTGGCCCCCACATCGGCAATGATGTAGTCGGGTACCGGTATGGCCGGGTCGTCGAGCAGCGTCAAGATGCTTTCGTAGCCACGGCCTGTGACAAAGATCAACGCGATGTGTTCGCGGTGCTCGTGAACCATGCGGTACAGCGGCGAGCCTTCGTGCGGCTTGTCGGGGTGCAGGAAGGTGCCGTCCAGATCTGTCGCCAGGATGAGTTCAAGTCCAATGTTCATGCCGATGGGGGCCTCCGATCAAGTGGTGTGGACGTGCAACGTCCGGGTGGGGAATGCGAAGTCAATGCCTTCGTGTTCGAAACTGCGCACCAGCAACAAATTGATGGCTTGTTGCACATCCATGTACAGGTCGTAATCGGGGCTTTGCACAAAATAAATCACCTCGAAATCCAGTGACGATTCGCCAAAGGATTTGAAGTGCGCCCGCCCGAATTGGACTTGGGGTTGGCTTTTGATGATGGCTTCGACCGTGGTGGGAATGTGCGCCAGTTGGTCGGCGGTGGTCGAGTAAGTCACGCCAAAGGTGAAGGCACAACGCCGCTGGCTCATGCGTTTGTAGTTGCGCACACGGCTTTGCAGCAGGTCGTTGTTGGCAAACACAATTTGCTCGCCGTCGAGGCTGCGCAGCCGCGTGGTTTTGAGCCCGACATGCTCCACGGTGCCCATCAGGTTGTCGACCATCACGAAGTCGCCAATGACAAACGGCTTGTCGATAGCGATGGACAAAGAGGCAAACAAATCGCCCAAGATGTTTTGCACCGCCAAGGCCACGGCCACGCCGCCAATGCCCAGACTGGCCACCAGGGCCGTGATGTTGAGGCCCAAATTGTCCAAGGCCAAAAGCACCACCACGACCCACAGCAGCAATTTGCCCAAGAAGGACAGCAGGCCCAGCGTCATGATGCTGCCGCCCTGCTCAGCGACGTTGGTGATCGCAAAGCGCCATTGCAACCAAACATCTACCGCCTTGTGGCCCCACAGCCCGGCTTGCAAGATCAGGATCACCACCATCAAATTTTCGGTGTAGCTTTGCACGCGTGGGGACAGGTGCAAAAACTGCAGGGCTGCAAAGATGCCCAAGCCCATGAACAGCAGCTTGGTGTTGGCCTGGAGCACTTCGACCAGGAAGTCGTCGCCTCGCCAACTGGTGGCGCGGGAGATTTTGGTCAGGTGCTTCAAGCCAAAGCTGAACAGCAGTTTGCCGATGACCAAAACCCCCAAGAACAAGCCCAGCGCGCTCAGCCAAGCCGTGATCGGGTTACCAAGAATGATTTGATTCCACATGTAAGAGAGGGCGTTCCTAAAGCTGAAAAGGTGCGGTCAGTGCGCTGTGCTGCGTGTCGGCAAGAAGCGTCGGGCAGGGCTGATTTTGTGTGGATTCATCTTAAAGCATTTGTGCAAATGTATTTGTAGCCGTGAGCCAATGGCTTGCCAAAAACGGGGCTATGCATGCGCAGCGGCTGATGTGTGTTGGCGGATGCCACAGTCATGAGGCCATGCCGATAAGCGGATGAGAGGGCTGTGCAAACAGCAGGCACAGAGCCGACCGTTAGCCATGGCTTATCGCGAAGATAGTGCCAATCAACTGGTCAACGTGCGTGATCTTTTTTAAACTGAAGCTCGCTTTATGAAAGGAGCCCGACATGAACCATGATGAAGACCACAGCTTGATGTCCATGTGGCTGGAAGTGCTGAGCGCATTGGCCGAGGCGCATTGAGCGAACTATTTATTTTTAACAACAGGAGTACATCATGACTGCACCAACTTCGGGCCAATGTCCATTCCACGCAGGCGGTGGCGCACGCGCCAAGCACGGCACCCGTTCCAACGCGGATTGGTGGCCTAACCAGCTGAACCTGGCCATCTTGCACCAGCATCAGCCCGTCTCTAACCCCATGGGCGCTGATTTTGATTACAAAAAAGCGTTCAAGAAAATCGACTTCGTCGCGCTCAAGAAAGACTTGGCCGATCTGATGACCCAAAACCAGGAATGGTGGCCTGCCGATTACGGGCATTACGGCGGTTTATTCATTCGCTTGGCTTGGCACGCTGCAGGCACCTACCGTACGGCAGACGGCCGTGGCGGTGCGGGCACGGGCAATCAACGCTTTGCACCGATCAACAGCTGGCCCGACAACGGCAACTTGGACAAAGGCCGTCGCTTGCTGTGGCCCATCAAGAAAAAATACGGCAACAAAATTTCATGGGCCGATTTGTTTGTGCTGTGCGGCAACGTGGCCATGGAGACCATGGGCTTCAAGACCTTTGGGTTTGGTGGTGGCCGCACCGACATCTGGGCCCCGGAAGAAGACATTTACTGGGGGTCTGAAAAAGAATGGCTCGCCACCAGCGACCAAGCCAACAGCCGCTACAGCGGCGAACGCGAACTGGAAAACCCACTGGCCGCAGTGCAGATGGGTCTGATCTATGTGAACCCACAAGGCCCGGACGGCAACCCCGACCCGGTGCTCTCGGGCAAGGATGTGCGCGAAACTTTCGCCCGCATGGCGATGAACGACTACGAAACCGTGGCTTTGGTGGCTGGTGGACACACGTTCGGCAAGATGCACGGTGCGGGTGATGCGGCCAAAGTCGGCCCCGAACCGGAAGCTGCGCCTATCCATGAAATGGGGTTTGGCTGGATCAACAGCCACGGCACAGGCAAAGGCGGTGACACCACCACCAGCGGCTTCGAAGGCGCCTGGAAACCCAACCCCACCCAG
>NZ_CALBEX010000209.1 GCF_937889215.1 uncultured Limnohabitans sp. | reverse complement strand
CCGGGAAGCGCTGCACGCATGGCCACCCGACCCGCTTCAATTGAACGCAAGCGGGCACCAAAGTCGGCACTCTTGATGCCCGACAAGACCGGGCGAACCACCCAATCGGCCTCTTTGAGGGCCAGGCTGTTGATGCTTTTGCCCATGATGGCAAAGGTCTGCAGCAGGATCTGAAACGTATCGCCATAGGCGTTGTCTTCGGGATCGCTGGAGATGTCCACCGCGACCACAAAGTTCGCCCCCATCTCACGGGTCTGTTGCACAGGCACAGGCGAGACCAGGCCGCCATCGACGTATTCGCGCCCGCCCAAGCGCACGGGGACAAACACCGCGGGCACCGCACTGGACGCACGCACGGCCAACCCCGTGTTGCCTCGCCGGAAGGTGATGGCCTGGCCATTGCCCAGATCGGTGGCCACAATGCCGAGTGGGATGGGCATCTGCTCCAGCGACATGCCACCCACCTGGGTGTTGACGTACCGGGCCAAGGCTTCGCCGCGCAAAGCCCCCCGGTTCACGAGGGGCAGCACCCAGTCGGTGATCTCGGCCTCTTGCATCGTCTGGGCTACGCGCACCAATTCGGTCGGGCTTTTGCCGCTGGCATACAAAGCGGCCACCAAGCTGCCCGCCGAGGTGCCCGCCACATGGCTGGGCCTGAGCCCCGCCTCTTCCAGCACCTGGATCACACCCACATGGGCAAAACCCCGCGCCGCCCCGCCGCCCAGCGCCAGCCCCAGCCGCACCTCACGCCGCTCGGCTGTGGGAGGGGCGCTGGCCTCAGGCGGAGGCGGCAAACTGCTGCACGCTGTCAACAGCGCCAGTGTCAAAACCGCGCCCAGACGCCGCCCGGCACACCTTAGCCAAGCCACCGTTAGGGCTTGTTCTGCGGGTTCGCAGCCCAAGCCACGACCCATCTCTCGCATTTTTTCCATGCTGCCCTCAAATCTTATTGATAATGATTCGCATTTGGTTTAAACTTTCTTCACCCGTCCAAAACCCAAGAGAAACCCATGACACTGTCCCGATCCCTGCTGAGCTTGGCTTGCCTCATGAGCGCCGCTTCGGCCATGTCGCAAGACAAAGTGCTGAACATTTATTCGGCCCGCCACTACCCGACCGACGAAGTCATGTACAGCGACTTCACCAAAGCCACCGGCATCCAAATCAACCGCGTGGATGCCGATGATGCCGGTATTCTCGCCCGCCTCAAGGCCGAAGGTGCGGCCTCGCCCGCCGACGTGATTTTGCTGGTGGACGCCGCCCGCCTTTGGCGCGCCGAGGTCGATGGCCTGTTCTTGCCCATCAAGTCTGCCAAGCTCGAAGAAGCCATTCCCGCCAACTTGCGTTCCAAACCGTCCGACAACGGCGGCACAGCCTGGTTTGGCCTGTCCACACGGGCACGCGTGATCGTTTACAACAAACTCAAGTACAACAAAACCGACGTGGACAGTTACGAAAAACTGGCCGATGCGAAGTTCAAAGGCGGCTTGTGCATCCGCAGCGGCTCGCACCCCTACAACCTGAGCCTGTTTGGCGCCATGACCGAGCACCTGGGGCCGCAAAAAACAGAAGCTTGGCTCAAAGGCTTGGTCGGCAATATGGCCCGCAGCCCCAAAGGCGGCGACACCGACCAGATCAAAGGCGTGGCCTCGGGTGAATGCGGCGTGGCCGTGAGCAACAGCTATTACTTGGCGCGCCTGATGCGCTCCACCAACCCGGCCGACCGCGCGGTGACCGAAAAAATCGGCGTGGTCTTCCCCAACCAAAACAGCTGGGGCACGCACATGAACGTGGCCGGTGGCGCTGTGGCAAGACATGCCAAAAACACCGACAACGCGGTCAAGTTCCTGGAATACCTGGCAAGCCCTGCTGCGCAAAATCACTTTGCCAATGGCAACAACGAATGGCCTGCAGCCAAAGGCGTGAGCTTTGACAACCCCGCCCTCAAGGCCATGACCGGCGGCAGCTTCAAAAGCGAAGTGCTCCCCATCAGTGCCGTGGGCATGAACCAGATCAAGGTGCAGCAAATGCTGGACCGCGTGGGCTTCAAGTGAACACGCTACCTCGGCGACGCCATGGTTGAACCTCACCAGGGCAAGGGCTCAGGCGGTGCACACCGCCCCGCTTGAGCCTGAAACTACAAAAACTTGACCCGTGCCTGCAAGGCCTGCAGGCTCACTTGCGGAGCGGCATAACCTTCCCCGGCACCCACCACCACACCTACCCCCGCCACAGGGGCAAGGCTGTCAAGCTGGAAACGGCCCACCCCGGGGGTCTGGCGAATGAAGCATTTTTCGTCGAAAAACAAACGGTCCCCACTCGCATCGATCTCATCGCTGTCGATGGTCTCAAAACCGATCAACTGACGGATCGCATCCAACCCGCCGCCCAAGGCGACGGGGGTGATGGTTTTGGCGGTGGGGTCGATCACAAAACAAGTCATCCCAAAGCTCCTGCTGGCTGTTCAAAAGCGTCAGCTTAAACGGCTTCGGCTGGCACTGGGGTTGCGATACCCGCCTCGGGCAAGGCCGGCAAGCGAATCAGGTGGTCAAAAGCGCTCAAGGCGGCTTTGGCACCATCCCCTGCGGCGATCACGATCTGCTTGAAAGGCACAGTGGTGCAATCGCCCGCCGCAAACACGCCGGGCACATTGGTGTGGCCTTTGGCGTCCACCACGATCTCGCCAAATTTGCTCAGGTCCAGAGTGCCTTTGAGGAACTCGGTGTTGGGCACCAGGCCGATTTGCACGAACACGCCTTCGAGTTCGACCCAGTGGTCGTCGCTGGTGGTGCGGTCCTTGTAGCGGATGCCGTTGACTTTGCCGTCAGCGCCCGTGATTTCGGTCGTCTGCGCGTGGGTGTGGATCGTGACGTTGGGCAGGCTCTTGAGCTTGCTCACCAAGACCGCGTCGGCCTTGAGTTGGTCGGCAAATTCGAACACCGTGACGTGGGCCACGATGCCGGCCAGATCAATCGCCGCTTCGATGCCGGAGTTGCCGCCGCCAATCACCGCCGTGCGCTTGCCCTTGAACAGCGGGCCATCGCAGTGCGGGCAGTACGCCACGCCTTTGTTCTTGAACTCGGCCTCGCCGGGTACGTTCACATTGCGCCAGCGGGCACCGGTGGACAGGATGACCGAGCGGGCTTTGAGGCTGGCGCCGTTGGCCATCTGCACTTCGATCAAACCGCCGGGCTGGCTGGCGGGGATGATTTTGTCGGCACGCTGCAGGTTCATGATGTCCACTTCGTAGTGGCGCACCTGCGCTTCCAAGGCTGCCGCAAACTTGGGGCCATCGGTTTCCAGCACCGAGATGTAGTTTTCGATGGCCATGGTGTCGTTGGTCTGGCCACCAAAACGCTCGGCGGCCACACCCACGCGGATGCCTTTGCGGGCAGCGTACACGGCAGCCGCCGCGCCGGCCGGGCCTCCGCCCACGATCAACACATCAAAGGGGTCTTTGGCGCTGAGCTTGGCGGCTTCACGCTCACCGGCCTTGGTGTCGAGTTTGGCGACGATTTCTTCAACCGTCATGCGGCCGGAACCAAAGACCTGCCCATTCAGGAACACCATGGGCACGGCCATGATCTGGCGCGCCTCGACTTCGGCCTGGAAGGCACCGCCTTCGATGACCACAGTCTTCACCTTGGGGTTCACGATGGCCATCAGCGACAAGGCCTGCACCACATCGGGGCAGTTGTGGCAGCTCAGGGACATGTAGACCTCGAAGTTGAAGTCGCCGTCCAGCATCTTGATGCTGTCGATCACGTCTTGCTCGACCTTGGGAGGATGCCCACCGGTCCAGAGCAAAGCCAAAACCAAAGAAGTGAACTCGTGGCCAAGCGGCAAACCGGCAAAACGCACGCCGGTGTTTTGGCCTTCACGCGCCACCACAAAAGAGGGCTTGCGGGCGTCGTCGCCAGAGGTGTCCAGGCTGACCTTGTCGGACAAGCTGACGATGGTCTCCAGCAAAGCCTTCATGTCGACGCCAGTTTCGCTGTCGTCCAGCGAGGAGATCAAACGAATCGGCTGGCGCAGCAAAGCCAGGTACTGCTGCAGTTGGGCTTTGAGGGTGTCGTCGAGCATGGTGATCTCCGGTTTTCAGGGGACAGTGAACTTGAACCCGCACTTGTGGCGCAGGCCAGGGAACAGGGGAAATTGGGG
>NZ_CALBEX010000208.1 GCF_937889215.1 uncultured Limnohabitans sp. | reverse complement strand
GTGGAAGAGCTGCGCCAGTTGGTCAAGCAAGACGGCTTTGAGCGCAAGGAAGTGGCGCTGCTCTACCGCAGCAACGCGCAAAGCCGGGTGCTCGAAACCGCGCTGTTCAACGCCGGGTTTCCGTACCGCGTGTATGGCGGTTTGCGCTTTTTTGAACGCGCCGAAATCAAGCACGCGCTGGCCTACCTGCGCCTGATGGAGAACCCCAACGACGACACCAGCTTTTTGCGGGTGGTCAACTTTCCGCCACGCGGCATCGGCGCACGAAGCATCGAGCAATTGCAAGATGCCGCTCGCGCCGCAGGCTGCTCATTGCACGACGCGGTGAGCGCCACCAAGGGCAAGGCCGGGGCCAATCTGGCCGCGTTTGTGGCCATGGTCGATGTGCTGCGCGAGCAGACCGAAGGGCTCACGCTGCGCGAGATCATCGACTTGGTGCTGGACAAGACGGGCTTGGTGACCCACTACCGCGCCGAAAAAGAAGGTGCCGACCGGGTGGAAAACTTGGAAGAATTGGTCAACGCCGCCGAGAGCTTTGTCACTCAAGAAGGTTTTGGGCGCAGTGCGGTGGCCATGCCGCAAGGTTTGTCGCAAAGCCCGGCCAGTCAGGGCGTGAGCGCTTCAGCCGACGCGGGTTTGGGCAACATTGACGACTTCAGCGAAGACGGCGTGATCATGAGCCCGCTGGCGGCATTCCTCACCCATGCTTCGCTGGAGGCGGGCGACAACCAGGCGCAGGCCGGTGAAGACGCGGTGCAGTTGATGACGGTGCACGCCAGCAAGGGTCTGGAGTTTGACGCGGTGTTCATCACCGGTCTGGAAGAAGGCCTGTTTCCGCACGAAAACGCGATGAACGATTTTGACGGCCTGGAGGAAGAGCGCCGCCTGATGTACGTGGCCATCACCCGCGCCCGCAAGCGTTTGTATTTGAGCCATTCGCAAACCCGCATGCTGCACGGCCAGACCCGCTACAACCTGAAAAGCCGCTTTCTGGAAGAGTTGCCCGAAGAATGCCTGAAATGGGTCACGCCCAAAAGTGGCGGATTCTCGAACCTGGGCAGCGCGGGTGGTGGCAGCGCTGGCGCTGGGTCCTCGGGCGGCGGTTGGCCGCAAACCCCAGCCTTCAATCGCCATGCCCGCCCGGCTTGGGGCCAAAGCAGCCTGAGCACTGAGACCTACAAAAGGCCGCCTGTTCCTGTGCAAAAGGCCGCGCCTGAACACGGCATCACCGCAGGCCAACAAGTCTTCCACACCAAGTTTGGCGAAGGCAAAGTGTTGGCGGTGGAGGGCGTGGGGGGCGATGCCCGTGCCCAGGTCAATTTCCCACGCCATGGCGTGAAATGGCTGGCGCTGAGCGTGGCCAAACTGACGGTGGTTTGAGGCTTTTTGCGCCCGATCACCCTTTGATTTCCTCCTGAAAGTTCCCATGAAAATCACCCAAGACACCGTCGTGACCATGCAGTACAAAGTGACCAACGCCCAAGGCCAGTTGCTGGACAAGGTGCAAGAGCCGACCTCGTATTTGCACGGCGGCTACGACAACACCTTCCCCAAAATCGAAGCCGCGCTCGAAGGCCAGGAAGTGGGCTTTGCCACCACTTTGAAACTGGCCCCGGCCGACGCCTTTGGCGAGCGCGACGAAAGCCTGGTTCAGACCATCCCCAAAAGCGAGTTTCCACCGGGTGTGAAAGTGGGTGGCCAGCTGCGCGGGCGCACGCCTGATGGGCAAGAGCAAGTGTTCAATGTGCTCAAAATCAAGGGCGACAAGGTGATTCTGGACGGCAACCACCCTTGGGCCGGGCAGCACCTGACGCTGAGCCTGAAGGTGCTGGAGGTGCGTGCCGCCTCAGCCGATGAGGTGACGCATCGGCATGCACATGGCGCACACGGGCACCACCATTGAGCAGTTCAGTTTTTTAACCGGGCCGATCCGCGCTGGCGGGCGGCTCGTCGTAGACATCGGTCGAGAAGCAGTCGCGCACCGAAAACAGCATCGAGGTAAAGAACATGGCCGCCACCATCAGCGCCAATGGCATGAAGGTGGCCGTCATCAAGCCGGGATTGCCCATGAGGCTGCTGATGACCAAGGCCAACACACCGACTGTCATGAAAATCACGCCCCAGGCAAACACGTAAACCACAAAGGCACGCAGGTTACGCCAGCAGGCCACGAAGCTGAAAAACAGGCTCTTCACAGCCGGCATGCCATACCAATGGACCAAGGCGGGGGCGTGCCAAAACATCATGGACAGCGGCACATAAAACAGCATTGACACCCACAAAGCGTTCTGAAAAGAGTCGGCCGTGACCACTTCGGCCGTCATGGCCTCGCCGCCAAAGTAGACCTTGGCAAAGGTGCCGCCGTCGGCCAGGGTGGACAAGAACATGACCACCAAAAAAATCACAGCGTAAAGCCCCCCGAGTTGGAGCATGGCCTGGCGGTGTGGTCCGGCCTTGAAGGCCACAAACAGCACGCTGGGCATGGGGAACTTGCCATCGCTGGCGCTCTGGGTCGCGGCCATCATGCCCAGCGTCAATGCGGGCAAGATGATCAGCGCCAGGGCGCCACCCACGAAGGGCACGATCGACACGATGGAGACCGTGGTCATGAATAGAAAAAACAGGCCTGACAGGGCCAGGGGCTGACGCCAAAAGGTGCTCATGCCTTGGCTCACCCATTTGAGGCCAGTTTTGGCGGGAACGATTTTCAAATTCATGGTGTTCAGAAGAGGTCGGACAGGGAAATGGGCTGTTGCACCCGACCGCGCAAAACGCGCTCGAAATGGGTCGGGTCGTGGGGGGTGAGCATGGTGGCTTCGCGTGGCAGATGGTAGTCCCACAGGCGTGAAATCCAAAAACGCAAAGCCCCTGCGCGCAAAAGGGCAGGCAACAAATCGCGCTCGGCCGCGCTCAAAGGGCGTGTTTGGTTGTAGGCCTGCACCATGGATCGGGCGCGTTCGCTGGCGTGCAAGCCGGTGGGCAAGTC
>NZ_CALBEX010000207.1 GCF_937889215.1 uncultured Limnohabitans sp. | reverse complement strand
CCTGAAGCTCAACTACCCCGAAGCCATTGCCCTGATCAGCGCCGCCGTGATGGAGGGCGCACGCGACGGCAAGACCGTGGCCCAACTCATGAGTGAAGGCCGCTCCGTGTTGACCCGTGCCGACGTGATGGACGGCATCGCCGAAATGATCCCGGACATCCAGATCGAAGCCACCTTTCCTGATGGCACCAAGTTGGTGACCGTGCACCAACCCATTGTTTGAACCTCGAAAGCATTGCCATGCGCATCCCAACGTCATCTCGCCTTTTTGTCGCCTCACTCGCTGGCCTGCACGCCCCCGTTTGGGCACACGACGGGCACGGCCTGTGGGGCAGCCACTGGCACGCCACGGACGCCCTGGGTTTTGCCGTCGCCATCGCAGTGGCTTTGGCCACGTGGGCCATTGGCCGTCGTAAATAAGGGGGCCGCATGATCCCCGGTGAATTTCTAATCGACCCCGGCCAACACGCCTTGAACGTGGGCCGCCGCACCTGCACGCTGGTGGTGCAAAACGCCAGCGACCGCCCCATCCAAGTAGGCTCGCACTACCACTTTGCCGAGACCAACGCGGGCTTGCGCTTTGACCGCGCTGCCGCCCACGGCATGCGCCTGAACATCGCCTCGGGCATGGCCGTGCGCTTTGAGCCTGGCCAACAACGCACGGTGGAGTTGGTGGACTATGCGGGAGACCGTGTGGTGTACGGCTTTCGCGGTCTGACCCAAGGCGCACTCGATGCGCAAAACACACAAGGCAACTGACATGGCCCACATCGACAAACGCGCTTATGCCGAAACCTTTGGCCCCACCGTGGGCGACCGCGTGCGCCTGGCCGACACGGCCTTGGTCATTGAGGTGGAAAAAGACTTCACGCTGCAGGCGGGCAGTTATGGTGAAGAGGTCAAATTCGGCGGTGGCAAAACCATCCGCGATGGCATGGCGCAATCGCAGCGGACAAATGCCGCCTACGGAACGGGCCCCGAAGCGCCTGGTGCGATGGACTGCGTGCTTACCAACGCACTCATCATCGACCACTGGGGCATCGTCAAAGCCGACATCGGCCTGCGCGGCAACCGCATCGCCGCCATCGGCAAAGCGGGTAACCCCGACACACAGCCGGGCGTGGACATCATCATCGGCCCCGGCACCGAGATCATCAGCTGCGAAGGCCTGATCGTGACCGCAGGCGGCATCGACTGCCACATCCACTTCATCTGCCCCCAGCAAATCGACGAGGCCCTGACCAGCGGCGTGACCACCATGATGGGCGGCGGCACGGGCCCCGCCACGGGCACCTTTGCCACCACCTGCACACCCGGTCCCTTCAACATCGAGCGCATGCTGCAAGCGGCCGATGCCTTTCCGATGAACCTGGGTTTCTTTGGTAAGGGCAACGCCAGTTTGCCTGCCGCCTTGAACGAGCAAATCAACGCGGGCGTGATCGGGCTGAAGCTGCACGAAGACTGGGGCAGCACGCCATCGGCCATCAGCAATTGCCTGGACGTGGCCGACGAGGCCGACATTCAGGTGGCCCTGCATTCGGACACGCTCAACGAATCGGGCTACGTAGAGAACACCATCGAAGCCACCAAAGGACGCGGCCTGTGCGCCTTTCACACCGAAGGCGCAGGCGGCGGTCACGCGCCCGACATCTTGAAGGTGGTGGGCCAGGCGAACTTTTTGCCCAGCTCGACCAACCCGACCATGCCTTTCACCCACAACACGCTCGATGAGCATGTGGACATGCTGATGGTCTGCCACCACCTGGATGCAAGCATCGCCGAAGACCTGGCCTTTGCCGAAAGCCGCATCCGCAAGGAAACCATCGCGGCCGAGGACATCCTGCACGACCTGGGCGCCATCAGCATGATGAGCAGCGACAGCCAAGCCATGGGGCGGGTGGGTGAGGTCATCATCCGCACCTGGCAGACCGCACACAAAATGAAGCAGCAGCGCGGCAGCCTGCCCGGCGACACCGCGCGCCACGACAACGCCCGCGTCAAGCGCTACATCGCCAAATACACCATCAACCCCGCCATTGCGCACGGCATCAGCCACGATGTGGGCAGCATCGAAGTGGGCAAGTGGGCCGACTTGGTGATCTGGAAACCGGCCTTCTTTGGCGTCAAGCCATCACTGGTGCTCAAGGGCGGCTTCATCGCGCTGGCGGCCATGGGCGACCCGAACGCCTCCATCCCTACGCCGCAGCCGGTGCACTACCGCCCCATGTTTGGCAGCTTTGGCGGCGCGCTCACGCGCAGTGCGCTGACCTTCGTTTCCAACGCGGGGTTGAAAGCGGGCATTGGTGAGCGTTTTGGCTTGCAAAAAACCTTGTCCGTGGCGCGCAACATCCGGGGCGTGCGCAAACAACACATGGTCCACAATGACTACCTGCCCCACATGGAGGTAGACCCCCAAACCTACGCGGTGCGTGCCGACGGGCAGTTGCTGGTGTGCGAGCCCGCCACCAGCTTGCCCATGACCCAACGCTACTTTTTGTTCTGATGATCATCTGCTCCAAACTCATGCCGCAAGGCCGCGGCTTGGCCCGCGTGCTGGTCCAACGCGCCAGCACCCTCACCCTCGACTGGGACACGCGCCAGAAAAGCCGCTTTGACGCGACCGACAGCGCGGGCCGTGCCTTGGGCGTGTTTTTGCCTCGCGGTGCCGTGGTGCGCGGCGGTGATGTGCTGGTGGCCGAAGACGGCTCGCTGATCCGTGTCGAAGCTGCGCCGCAAAGCGTGCTGCGCATCACAGCGTGCACAGAACACGGCTCGCCTTTTGACCTGACCCGCGCCGCCTACCATCTGGGCAACCGCCACGTACCCATCGAACTGCAACCCGACCACCTGAAGATCGAGCCCGACCATGTGCTGGCCGACATGCTGCGCGCCATGCACATGACGGTGGTGGCGGTGTCTGAACCTTTCGAACCCGAAAACGGGGCTTATGGCGACCATGGCGCGTCCTCACAAGGGCATGGGCATG
>NZ_CALBEX010000206.1 GCF_937889215.1 uncultured Limnohabitans sp. | reverse complement strand
CGGTCTACATGGAAAAGTTCCTGCAGAACCCGCGCCACGTAGAAATCCAGATCATGGCGGACAAGCACCGCAACGCCGTGTATCTGGGCGAGCGAGACTGCTCTATGCAGCGGCGTCACCAAAAAGTGATCGAAGAAGCGCCGGCACCGGGTATTCCCCGCAAGCTGATCGACAAGATCGGTGAGCGCTGCGTTGCCGCTTGCAAGAAGATCAACTATCGGGGCGCAGGGACTTTTGAGTTCCTCTACGAAAACGGTGAGTTCTACTTCATCGAGATGAACACCCGTGTGCAAGTGGAGCACCCGGTGACCGAATGGGTCACGGGTGTGGACATCGTCAAGACCCAAATCATGGTTGCGGCTGGCGAAAAATTGCCTTTTACCCAACGGCAAATCCAGATTCGGGGCCATGCCATCGAATGCCGCATCAACGCTGAAGACCCTTTCAAGTTCACGCCTTCGCCCGGCCGCGTCACGTCTTGGCACATGCCCGGCGGGCCAGGCGTGCGGGTGGATTCTCACGTCTACAACAACTACTTTGTGCCTCCGAACTACGACTCCATGATTGGCAAGCTGATCGTGCATGGCGACACCCGCGAGCAGGCTCTGGCCCGCATGCAGACCGCTTTGAATGAGACGGTGATCGAAGGCATCAACACCAACATTCCTCTGCACCGCGAGCTGATGGTGGATGCCAAGTTCATGCAGGGTGGCACCAACATCCACTACCTGGAACACTGGCTGAGCCAGCACAAGCGCTGAACCCTTATGCATGAACTGAGCCTGTTGTGTCCCGAAGACCGGGTGGATGTGCTGAGCGAGGCCTTGGATGCGCTCGACGCTCTGAGCGTGTCGGTGGAAGACGCGGATGCCCAAACCCCGGCCGAACAAGCCCTGTTCGGCGAGCCTGGCATGCCGCCGCCCAAAGAGGGCTGGCAGCGTTCGCGCATGGTGGCCTTGTTCGCCAAAGAGCCCGCCGCCCAAGAGGCAGCTGATTTGCTGGTGGCGCAGGACTTTTTTGAAGACTGTGAGCTGCTGGGCATCCAATTGTTGGCCGACCAAGACTGGGTGCGTTTGACCCAGTCGCAGTTTGCACCGGTGGAGATCACCGCTGATTTCTGGATTGTTCCCACATGGCATGAACCGCCTGAGCAGGCGCGTCAGATCATTCGTCTCGACCCAGGGCTGGCCTTTGGCACGGGTACCCACCCGACAACCCGCATGTGCTTGCGCTGGATTGCCCGGCATGGCGTGCAAGATCAACGCGTTTTGGACTATGGTTGCGGCTCGGGCATTTTGGCCATCGGTGCAGCCAAATACGGTGCCACGGTCATCGATGCGGTGGACATTGACGAGGCGGCCGTGACCTCGACCGAACTGAACGCCCAAGCCAACGGTGTCAGCTTGCAAGCCGGCTTGCCAGACAAGGCGCAAGGCTTGTACCAGACGGTATTGGCCAATATTTTGGCCACGCCACTCAAAGTGCTGGCTCCTTTGTTGTGCGCCCATGTGGCCCCCGGGGGTGCCCTGGTTTTGGCAGGCATTTTGGAGCGTCAGGCCGACGAGCTCAAAGCAGCTTATGCCCCTTGGATACGCTTGGAAGTGGCGGACACCCAAGAAGGCTGGATTTTGATGACTGCTGAGGCGCTGGCTTAGTCCGCTGATTACCTTTTTCGCCTGACTACAATCTGGCCATGAACTCGATCACCCGTTGCCCTTCGTGCGCGACCCATTACCAAGTCGCCAAAGCGGATATCCAAGCCGCCAAAGGGTGGCTTCGGTGCGGGCAATGTGGCCATGTTTTCGACAGCACCGGTCTGGTGTTGCGTTGGACACCACCGGCCTTCGTCGCCCAAGAGCCTGTGGTTGCACCGGACCTGATGGCCGACAACGACTTGGTGGCAGATCCCTCGGATCGATTGGCGCTGGACGATTTGCTTCAAAAGGAAGACCGTTCGGACACCAAGCCAGCCGCCGGTGCTGAACTGGTGGCTTTTGAGCAAGCCCTGTCGAGTTTCAAGCCCACATTGGATGCACCGTCATCCGCCGCAATGGATGGGCCGCAGACCACTGCGAAAAGCTCAATACGGGTGATACGCTATGCCGTGTGGGTGCTGGCACTGGCCTTGGTGTTGCAGTTGCTGTTTGTGCAAAGACATGCAATTGCCGCCTATTGGCCCAAGAGTGTTTCTGTCATTCGCCAAGTGTGTCAGTCCATCGGTTGCCAAGTCAGGCCATTGCGCGATGCCCAAGGGTTGGTCATTGACAGCTCTGAGCTGATCCAGCGCGGTGAGGGCCATGCTTTGCGTTGG
>NZ_CALBEX010000205.1 GCF_937889215.1 uncultured Limnohabitans sp. | reverse complement strand
CTGGCGCATTTGTGGCTGGTGACCTTGCACCCGTTTGACGACGGCAATGGCCGCATCAGCCGAGCCGTGGGCGACATGGCCTTGGCCCGAGCAGAAGGCTCTGCACAACGGTTTTACAGCCTGAGTGCGCAAATTCAGCGCGAGCGCAAACAGTATTACGAGCAACTCGAAATCACCCAACGCGGCACGCTGGATGTGACCCCGTGGCTTTATTGGTTTTTGGGCTGCTTGCTGCGTGCGGTGCAGGGTGCTGATGGTTTGTTGGCAGGTGTGTTGGACAAAGCCCAGTTCTGGCAACGCTGGGCGGGCACGCCCTTGAACGCACGTCAGACCTTGGTGCTCAACCGCGTGCTCGACGGCATGGACGGCAAGCTGACCAACGCCAAATGGGCCACCATCGGAAAGTGCTCGGCTGACACGGCGCTGCGAGACATCAATGATTTGTTAGCGCGTGGTGTGTTGCGCCGTATGGATAGTGGCGGGCGCAATACGGCTTATGAGTGGGTGATGTAAGGCGTGTGCCACGTCCTTCGCCCAAGTGGTGGGCTCCTGCAAAAATCTATCCTTTGCCTGTTGCGCAAACCTTCAAGGGTCGTATTCATTAGGGGAATGCGGCAGTTGTAACTAATTGCCCCATCTTACCGAATAAACAGGTAACTGAGGTTATGGTCAAGTCGCCTCAGGGGTGCTCGTTACCGGGCCTCGATAATTTTGGAGTTTTTTCATGCGCCTTCGTCAAATTTTGTTGTTGCTCTTGCTGGCGTTGGCCGTGGGTGCGTTTGTGGCCCTCGACTTGGGTCGGTTTCTGAGCTTTGAGCAACTCAAAGCCAGCCAAGCCAGTTTTGCCCAGCTGCACGCTGAGCAGCCGCTCACGGTGGCTGCGGTGTATTTCTTGCTGTATGTGGCCGCCACGGCTTTGTCCATCCCCGGCGCAACCATCATCACGCTGGCCGGCGGCGCGATTTTTGGGTTGTGGCAAGGTTTGTTGATCGTGTCGTTTGCATCTTCTGTCGGCGCCACGCTGGCGTTTTTGGCGTCGCGCTTTGTCTTGCGCGATTGGGTGGAGGGCAAGTTTGGCAACCGTTTGGCCGACATCAACGCGGGCGTGGACAAAGAAGGGGCGTTTTACCTCTTCACGCTGCGCCTGATTCCGGTGGTGCCGTTTTTCCTGATCAACTTGCTCATGGGCCTGACACGCATGAAGGTTTGGACTTTTTACGGTGTCAGCCAAATCGGCATGTTGGCCGGCACGGCCGTGTTTGTGAACGCGGGCACGCAGCTGGCGCAGCTCGAATCGGTGCAAGGCATTTTGAGTCCCGCGCTTTTGGGCAGCTTTGTGCTGCTGGGTATTTTCCCGCTGATCGCTCGTCGCATCGTGGCCGCGGTGCAAAAGCGCAAGGTCTACGCCCGCTGGGCCGACCAGCGCCCCAAGACCTTCGACCGCAACCTGATTGTCATCGGCGGCGGCGCCGGTGGTTTGGTCAGTGCCTACATCGCGGCAGCGGTCAAGGCCAAGGTCACGCTGATCGAGGCCCACAAAATGGGCGGCGACTGCTTGAACTACGGCTGCGTGCCGAGCAAAGCGCTGATCAAAAGCGCCAAGCTGGCCCAACAAATGCGTCATGGGTCGAAGTACGGTCTGAGTGACGCATCACCGAGCTTCAGTTTCAAGGCGGTGATGCAGCGGGTGCACGACGTGATTGCCGCCATCGAGCCACACGACAGCATCGAGCGCTACACGGGCTTGGGCGTGGAGGTGTTGCAGGGCTACGGCAGATTAGTGAACCCGTGGACGGTGGAGGTGGCGTTGAACGACGGCACAACCCAACGCTTAACGGCCCGCAGCATCGTGATCGCTGCTGGTGCCCGCCCCTTTGTGCCGCCACTGCCCGGTCTGGATGACGTGGGCTACGTGACCAGCGACACGTTGTGGGACGAATTTGCGAAGCTCGATGAAGTGCCCCAGCGTTTGGTGGTGTTGGGCGGTGGCCCCATCGGCAGCGAACTCGCACAAAGCTTTGCCCGTCTGGGTTCGCACGTCACACAAGTGGAAATGGGTGCACGCATCATGGTGCGCGAAGACGAGGAGGTGAGCGAACTTGCCAAAGTTTCACTGGAGGCCGACGGCGTGCAAGTGCTCACCGGCCACAAGGCGTTGCGCTGCGAACTGGTGAACGGCGAAAAGACCTTGGTGGTGGAACACGCCGGTGCGGAAAAACGCATCGTGTTCGACCAGTTGCTGTGCGCCGTGGGCCGCGTGGCGCGGCTGCAGGGCTATGGCCTGGAAGACTTGGGCATCCCTACCCATCGCACGGTGCAGACCAACGAGTACCTGCAAACCATCTACCCCAATATCTACGCCGCTGGCGATGTGGCGGGCCCCTTCCAGTTCACCCACACCGCCGCGCACCAAGCTTGGTACGCCGCCGTCAATGCACTGTTTGGCGAATGGAAGCTGTTCAAGGCCGACTACTCGGTCATCCCATGGGCTACCTTCATCGACCCCGAGGTGGCGCGTGTGGGCCTGAACGAGCAAGAAGCGAAAGAAAAGAATATCCCTTATGAGGTGACCAAGTACGGCATTGACGACCTCGACCGCGCCATTGCAGACAGCGAAACGCACGGCTTTGTGAAGGTGCTCACAGTGCCGGGTAAAGACAAAATTTTGGGCGTGACCATCGTTGGCGCGCATGCGGGAGATTTGTTGGCTGAGTACGTGCTGGCCATGAAACATGGCTTGGGTCTGAACAAAATTTTGGGCACCATCCACACCTACCCCACGATGTCAGAGGCCAACAAATACGCGGCAGGCGAATGGAAGCGGGCCCATGCGCCGCAGAAGTTGCTGGCTTGGGCCAAGAAATACCACGACTTCAAACGAGGCGTTTGAAGTCGTGACTCGACACCTCGTCGCACTCGCTTTTGTGGGGGTCGGGGCATTGAGTGCAAACGCCACATCGCCACTGCCTTTGTCGGGTGCTTTGTCACCCTTCACCAGCCAGCACAGCGCCACGGCACCGGGCTGGCGGTTTGTGGGCTTGCCCAACAAACCCGAGGTCAGCGCCACGCGTTTTGACTTGGGGCAGGTCGACGGTGTGGCTGGCGTGCAGATGCGCACCGACAACTCTTACGGCACTTGGGCACACGAGTGGCGCGGCACAGCGGGCATACTGCAATGGCGCTGGCGCTTGGACCAAGCCTTGAGCGGGGGCCAGCGACCGGCCGATTTGCGACGAAAAGACGGCGATGACATCGCGCTCAAAGTTTGCGTGATGTTTGACCATGCGCTCGATCGCGTGCCCTTTGGCGAACGCACGTTGTTGCGCGTGGCGCGGGCGGTCACCGGTGAAAACCTGCCCGCAGCCACCGTGTGTTACCTGTGGGACCCACTGCAAACCAGCAGCACGAGCGCCGCTAACCCTTACAGCAGGCGGGTGCGTTACGTGGTGGTGCAAGGCAGCGGCGCACCAGAGCAACAGTGGCTGAGCGTGTCGCGCGACGTGGCGCAAGACTTTCTCGTGCTTTTTGGCGACGAACTGCCCGCCGGCAGCACCACAGCGGCCTTGCCACCGGTCAGCGCGGTCGTCATTGGTGCTGACAGTGACAACACGCAAGCTCGCAGCAGCGGATGGATCGCCCAACTGCGTTGGCGCTGACGGCATCGCTGGACATGGGGTCACTTTAAAATAAGGCCCTTTTGCCTTCAGCGCTTCCTTATTCATGCTTGCTCATCTGCGCCGCACCTGGCTTTTCAATATTCGCAATGACATCCTCGCCGGCCTGGTGGTCGCGCTGGCCCTTATCCCTGAGGCGATTGCGTTTTCCATCATTGCGGGCGTGGACCCGAAGGTCGGGCTCTACGCATCGTTTTCGATCGCCACCATCATCGCGTTTGCGGGCGGTCGCCCCGGCATGATTTCGGCGGCCACGGGCGCGATGGCGTTGGTGATCGCGTCCCTGGTCAAAGACCACGGCTTGCAATACCTGCTGGCCGCCACCGTGCTCACGGGTGTGTTGCAGGTGATCGCGGGCTGGCTGCACCTGGGGCAGTTGATGCGCTTTGTGTCGCGCTCGGTCGTCACCGGCTTTGTGAACGCGCTGGCGATCTTGATTTTCATGGCCCAGTTGCCCGAGCTCAACCCGAGCACCGTGGGCGTGACCTGGCATGTGTATGCCATGACCGCCGCGGGCCTGGCCATCATCTACGGCCTGCCTTACTTCACCAAGGCCGTGCCTTCGCCGCTGGTAACCATCGTGGTGCTCACAGCCGTGTCCATTGCGCTGGGCCTGGACATCCGCACCGTGGGTGACATGGGCGAGTTGCCCAGCAGCTTGCCCGTGTTCTTGCTGCCCGACGTGCCCTTGAACTGGGACACGTTCATGACCATCCTGCCCTACTCGGCCACGCTCATGGTGGTGGGTTTGCTGGAGTCGCTCATGACCGCGACCATCGTCGACGACATGACCGACACCCAGAGCAACAAGAGCCGTGAGTGTGTGGGCCAAGGCGTGGCCAACATCGCCACCGGTTTCATTGGCGGCATGGCCGGTTGCGCCATGATTGGCCAGTCGGTGATCAACGTGAAGTCCGGTGGCCGGGGCCGTTTGTCGACCTTGGTGGCGGGCGTTGTGTTGCTGATCTTGGTGGTGTTTTTGGGTGAGTGGGTCAGCCAGATCCCGATGGCCGCATTGGTGGCGGTGATGATCATGGTGTCGATCGGCACCTTCAATTGGGGCTCGTTCAAGAACCTGCGTGAACACCCCAAGAGTTCGAGCGTGGTCATGCTGGCCACGGTGGTGGTGACGGTGTTTACCCACGACTTGGCGCAAGGCGTGTTGACCGGTGTGTTGTTGTCGGGCTTTTTCTTTGCCCACAAAATTGGCCAAATTTTGTTGGTGCATTCAGACCGCACACCCGATGCTCACAGCTACCAGGTGGTGGGGCAGGTGTTTTTTGCCAGCGCCGAGCGCTTTGTCAACGCGTTTGACTTCGGCGAAAAGGTCGCCAAAGTGGTCATTGACGTGAGCCGCGCGCACTTCTGGGACATCACGGCAGTCAGTGCCTTGGACAAAGTGGTCTTCAAATTCCGACGCGAAGGCGTGGAGGTGGAAGTGCGAGGGCTCAACCAGGCCAGTGCCACCTTGGTCGATAAGTTTGCCGTGCACGACAAAGACGGCAAAGACCTGATCATTGGGCATTGAGCCATGGCCGACCGACTCAAGCTTTATCTGGACCTGATTCGCTGGAACCGGCCTGCAGGTTGGTTGCTGTTGTTGTGGCCCACTTTGTCAGCCCTGTGGGTTGCGGCAGGGGGCTTTCCTGGCTGGCATCTGATCGTGGTCTTCACGTTGGGCACTTTTCTCATGCGCAGTGCGGGCTGCTGTGTCAACGATGTGGCGGACCGTGATTTTGACAAGCACGTCAAACGCACAGCGCAACGCCCAGTGACCAGTGGGCGCTTGGGCGTGAAAGAGGCGCTTGGCGTGGGTGTTTTTTTGGCTTTGTGTGCATTTGGATTGGTGCTCACCACCAACCGTGCTGCAGTGGCATGGTCGTTTACCGCGTTGGCAGTGACCTTGGTTTACCCCTACGCCAAGCGCATGGTCTCGATGCCTCAGGCGGTGTTGGGTGTGGCTTTCAGTTTTGGTATCCCAATGGCTTTTGCCGCCATTCAAAGCGAGGTGCCGCCTTTGGCATGGGGCTTGTTGCTGGGCAACTTGTTTTGGGTGCTGGCTTATGACACCGAGTACGCCATGGTGGACCGTGATGACGATCTGAAAATCGGCATGAAAACTTCGGCCATCACGCTGGGCCGCTTTGATGTGGCCGCCATCACCGGGTTTTATGGGGCGTATGGGGTGGTTTGGGCAGTGTTGCTGGATGCGCCTGCGCGAGGGGTTTGGATGTGGGCGGGCCTTGGCGGGGCTGCTGTGCAAGTGGCCTGGCATGTATGGTTGATCAAGGACCGCACCCGAGAAGGCTGCTTCAAGGCTTTTCGCTTGAACCATTGGCTGGGGTTCAGTGTGTTTGCTGGGGTGGCGCTGTCGACCAGCCTGGGTGCGGGCGTCGCCTGATGCGGCCCCTGGCCCTCAAACCCTCAAGCCTTGCCAAATTCATCGCCCAATTCGCCCGCTCGCAGCTGCGCTGCCTGCATGGCCTTCACAAACGAGGCTTTGATGCCAGAGGCCTCCATCGAGGTGATGGCCGCGTAGGTGGTGCCACCTTTCGAGGTGACGCGCTGGCGCAGCACTTCGGGAGACTCGGTGGATGCTGCGGCCAAGCTGGCTGCGCCCGAGAATGTTGCCACAGCCAACTGGTAGGCCTGCTCGGGCGATAAGCCCATGCCTGTGCCTGCTTCGGTCATGGCCTCTAAAAAATAAAACACATACGCCGGACCTGAACCGGACAAGGCGGTCACGGCATCGAGTTGCGACTCTTGCGTGACCCAAAGAAACTGACCGGTGGTGCCAATGACCTGCTCGACCAGCGATCGGTCAGCGGGCGTGACGCTGGGGCAGGGGAACAAGGCGGTGATGCCTTGGCCCACCAGTGCCGGGGTATTGGGCATGCTGCGCACCACGCGCTCAGTACCGATCCAGCGGCAGATGCTGTCCGAGCGAATGCCGGCGGCGACAGACAGGTGCAGGGCTTGACGCGTGTGTGGCATGACTGGAACTGCGGCTTCGCTGAACATTTGGGGCTTCACAGCCCAGACGACCAAGTCGGCTTGGACCAAGGACGGATGGGCGCAGGGCCAGGCGCTGATGCCAAAGTCAGTCTTTAATTTGGCGGCGGTCTGGGCAAAAGGTTCGATCACGGTGATTTGATCGGGCTTCATGCCTTTGCGAATCAGGCCGCCAATGATGGCGCTGGCCATGTTGCCGCCGCCGATGAAGGCGATGTGGTGTTCAGAAGAGGTCATGTTGAGGGCCTAAGGGGAATATCTGTGCGGTCAGTGTGCGTGATGAAGCATGCAGCCCGCACATTGTCGCCGCTGGCGTCCTGGCGCTTGAATCGGCCCAATGACTGAAAGAGCGGGGCAATTGCAAAAAACTTTTGCGAAGTTGTTGCACGCGCCCTCATTTGCTGGCATAATCGTGGGCTTCGCCTTGCAAAAGGTGTAAGTATCTGCCCAATCTGAAGTGTTGCGAGTGGTTTGCAGCATGAATGACGGGTCCAAGACTGATTCTTGTTTGTTGGCTTTTGGGCTGGCAGACAAAGAATACAAGTTGGGAACAAAGAAATGATCCAGACAGAATCTCGGTTGGATGTAGCCGACAACACCGGCGCTAAGTCCGTGCTGTGCATTAAGGTGCTCGGCGGGTCCAAGCGTCGCTATGCAAGTGTTGGCGACATCATCAAAGTGAGCATCAAAGAAGCTGCCCCACGTGGTCGCGTCAAAAAAGGCGAGATCTACAGTGCTGTGGTGGTTCGCACCGCCAAAGGCATTCGCCGTGGCGATGGCTCCCTCATCAAATTCGATGGCAATGCTGCAGTGTTGCTGAACGCTAAGTTGGAGCCTATTGGCACCCGCATCTTCGGCCCGGTCACGCGTGAATTGCG
>NZ_CALBEX010000204.1 GCF_937889215.1 uncultured Limnohabitans sp. | reverse complement strand
ATGACGACGGGCACGCACCACATGCTCGGTGGTCTTGAGCAACTTGGCCAAGCGACGATCCGAGAAGCCCTTCTTCTTCAGCGCACGCAACTCGTCTGCAGTGATGGCTTCGAGCGTCGTGGTTTCAAGCTCAAGTTCGATCTTGACGATCTCTTCGATCTGCACAAGGAACCAAGGGTCGATCTTGGTCAAGGCAAACACCTCGTCCACGCTCAGGCCCATGGCAAACGCATCACCCACGTACCAAATGCGCTCAGGACCGGGCTCGCCCAGTTCCTTCTCGAGCACTTCGCGGTCTTGCGTTTTCTCGTTCATCCCGTCCACGCCGACTTCCAATCCGCGCAAGGCTTTCTGGAACGACTCTTGGAAGGTGCGGCCCATGGCCATGACCTCGCCCACCGATTTCATTTGGGTGGTCAAGCGGCTGTCGGCCGTCGGGAATTTTTCAAACGCAAAACGTGGGATCTTGGTGACCACGTAATCGATTGAGGGCTCGAACGACGCAGGCGTGGCACCGCCTGTGATGTCGTTGCGCAACTCGTCGAGCGTGTAACCCACGGCCAACTTGGCGGCCACTTTGGCGATCGGGAAACCCGTGGCTTTGGACGCCAAGGCCGACGAGCGCGATACGCGCGGGTTCATCTCAATCACGACCATGCGGCCGTCAACCGGGTTGATGGAGAACTGAACGTTCGAGCCGCCCGTGTCGACACCGATCTCACGGAGCACTGCCAAAGAGGCATTGCGCAGAATCTGGTATTCCTTGTCGGTCAGCGTCTGGGCAGGGGCCACAGTGATCGAGTCACCGGTGTGCACGCCCATGGGGTCCAGGTTTTCGATCGAGCACACGATGATGCAGTTGTCCGCCTTGTCGCGCACCACTTCCATCTCGTACTCTTTCCAGCCGAGCAGCGATTCTTCGATCAACAGCTCGGTGGTAGGCGAAGCTTCCAAGCCGCGCTTGCAAATGACTTCGAACTCTTCGGGGTTGTAAGCAATGCCGCCGCCCGTGCCGCCCAAAGTGAAGCTGGGGCGAATGACCGTGGGAAAGCCCAAAGTCTTTTGCACATCCCAGGCTTCTTCCATGCTGTGGGCGATGCCGGAACGCGCGGAACCCAGACCAATTTTGGTCATGGCGTCCTTGAACTTCAGACGGTCTTCGGCTTTGTCGATGGCCTCGGGTGTTGCGCCGATCAGCTCGACTTTGTATTTTTCGAGCACGCCGTGGTGCCACAGGTCCAAAGCGCAGTTCAGCGCAGTCTGTCCACCCATGGTGGGCAAGATGGCATCGGGGCGCTCTTTGGCGATGATCTTCTCGACGGTCTGCCAGGTGATAGGTTCGATGTAGGTCACGTCGGCCGTGACCGGGTCGGTCATGATCGTCGCAGGGTTGCTGTTGATCAGGATGACTTTGTAACCCTCTTCACGCAAAGCTTTGCAAGCCTGCACGCCAGAGTAGTCGAACTCGCAAGCCTGACCAATGATGATCGGGCCGGCGCCAATGATGAGGATGCTTTTGAGGTCGGTGCGCTTTGGCATGTTATTTGGCCTCCATCAGGTGGATGAAGCGGTCAAAGAGGTAAGCAATGTCGTGTGGACCGGGCGACGCTTCGGGGTGACCCTGAAAGCAGAACGCCGGCTTGTCGGTGCGGGCCAAGCCCTGCAAAGTGCCGTCAAACAAAGACACATGTGTGGCACGCAAGTTGGCGGGCAATGTCTTTTCGTCCACCGCAAAACCGTGGTTTTGACTGGTGATGGACACGCGGCCGGAGTCGAGGTCTTTCACAGGGTGGTTCGCGCCATGGTGGCCAAACTTCATCTTGAAAGTTTTCGCGCCGCTGGCCAATGCCATGATCTGGTGGCCCAGGCAAATGCCAAAGGTCGGGATGCCGGTTTCAATCAACTCGGCTGCGGCCGCAATCGCGTAATCACACGGTTGTGGATCGCCAGGGCCGTTGGACAAGAAGATGCCGTCGGGCTTGTGCTTGAGCACTTCGGCGGCAGGTGTCTTGGCTGGGACCACCGTGACTTTACAGCCTCGCTCAGCCAGCATGCGCAAGATGTTTTTCTTCACGCCGAAGTCGTACGCGACGACATGGAACTTGGGCGATTCCTGAGTGCCATAACCGGCACCGAGTTGCCACTCGGTTTGGGTCCAGTCGTAAGGCTGGGTCACTGTGACTTGTTGCGCCAAATCGAGACCCGCCATATTGGGGGCCGCCTTGGCTGCGGCAATCGCCTGGTCAATGACCGCTTGGGTGAACGCTTGGCCTTTGGCCAAACCCACGATGGAACCGTTTTGCGCGCCCTTGGTGCGCAGGATGCGGGTCAGTTGGCGGGTGTCGATGTTGGCGATGGCCACTGTACCGGCTTCCACCAGATAAGAGGACAGGGTTTGGTTAGAGCGGAAATTGCTCGCAATCAAAGGCAAGTCTTTGATGATCAAGCCAGCGGCATGGACTTTGTCGGCTTCGATGTCTTCCACGTTGACGCCGTAGTTACCGATGTGCGGGTACGTCAAGGTGACGATCTGCTGGCAGTAGCTGGGGTCGGTGAGGATTTCTTGGTAGCCGGTGAGCGAGGTGTTGAACACCACTTCGCCGACAGTGGAGCCGGTGGCTCCAATCGAGTTGCCGATAAAGACCGTGCCGTCTGCGAGCGCCAAGATGGCGGGCGGGAAGGTTCCCTGAAGAGACAAAAGCACTGGGTTCTCCGGAATAGTTCGGGTACGCCTCAGCACTCACCAGAGATGTGATCTCTTTTGGGCTGCTTGTTAAAGGATTGGACCTGAGATGGACTGTGGCGTACAGGTTGATGCGGGAAAGCCCACTATTATAGCCGAGTACTCAATGAAAACCCTGACAAATCTGACCTCAAAGCCTGCCTCATAGACTACAAAATCATTACAAAAAAGCCGTCGCACTGGCATGCAGACAAATCGCTGCTGCCGTAGCCACGTTCAAAGACTCTTCGCCGCCCGGCTGGGCAATGCGCACCTGGTGCCGGGCCATGGCCATAAGGTTCGCGCTGACGCCCTGCCCTTCGTGCCCGAAGACCCACGCACACTTTTGCGGCAAATCACCCACTTGCAACAAAGCGTGCAAAAAAGGCCCCTTGTGCGAGCTGGTGGTGAGCAATGGGACCTGCAAAGCCGCTACATCGGCCTCGCTGAGCGCCTCGACCAGATGCAGGCCAAAATGTGCTCCCATCCCTGAGCGCAGCACCTTGGGCGACCACAAGGCCGCCGTGCCCTTGATGGCCAACACCTGGCGGTAACCAAAAGCCGAGGCACAGCGCAAAATGGCTCCCACATTGCCCGCGTCCTGCAATCGGTCAAGCACCACTGTAGGAACATCTGTCAGCACCTCATGGGCGGCTTGCCATGCCACCACAAAACCCATGCGGGCAGGTGACTCCAAGCCACTGAGGCTGGCAAACAAGGCATCGGGCACCACAAACACTTGATCGGTCAGCCCCAGCCATTGTTCGCCCTGCTCGGCTTGAAACGACTCGGTCAACACCACCTGCAGCGGACGCACGCCACGCTGCAAGGCGGCGCGGCACAGGTGATCGCCCTCCAGCCAGAATTGACCCGCCTTGCGGTAAGCCGTGCTGTCTTGGGCCAAACGCCGCCAGGCTTTGAGGTGTGGGTTATCCCGCGAACTGATCGGTTTCATCTCACACTCCTGGCCACAGGGGCAAATGTCATGCGGTGACAGTCCGCTGGGCCGTGCGCTTGCAAAGCGGCCAAATGCTGGGCTGTGCCATAGCCCTTGTGTTGGTCAAACCCATACAAGGGAAATTGTTGGTGCATCGCCTGGCACAAGCGGTCACGGTGCACCTTGGCCAAAATGGAAGCGGCCGAGATGGCCGGCACCAGCGCATCGCCTTTGACAATGGCTTCGGCTTGCATGGGCAGCAAGGGCAATCGGTTGCCATCGACCAGCACCAGTTTGGGCGGCAGGCGCAAGCCCTCCACGGCCCGCTTCATGGCCAACAGAGTGGCTTGCAAGATGTTGATTTGGTCAATTTCTTGCACCGACGCCTCAGCGATCGCGCAGCACAAGGCACGCGCCCGGATTTCGTCAAACAAGGCTTCGCGGCGCTTGGCCGAGAGTTTTTTCGAGTCGTTCAGTCCGCGAATCGGGTTCAAATCATCGAGGATCACAGCGGCGGCGACCACCGGGCCAGCCAATGGCCCGCGCCCGGCCTCGTCAACACCTGCCGTCAAGCCGGAGACGTGAAAAAGCAAGGCGGATTGCTCAACGCGAGAGGACTTTTTCGAGGGCATGGGTCGAGAGCTGGGCTGTGTCACGCTGCAAGGCCAGGTGCAATTGTTGAAATCGGAACTGCAAGGCGTCCACCCGGTCAGGCGCGGACAACCAGGACAGACAAGCGTGGGCCAAGGCCTCGGGCGTGCAGCGGTCCTGCAAAAACTCGGGCACCACAAAGTCCTCGCTCAGGATGTTGGGCAGACCCACCCAGGGCTGTAGCTGTTGGCGCTTCATGATCTGCCAACTGATCCAATTCATGTGGTAGCCAATGACCATAGGGCGCTTAAACAAAGCTGCCTCCAGCGTGGCCGTGCCACTGGCGATCAAGGTCACGTCACACGCGGCCAGCGCGGCGTGCGACTGGCCGTGGAGCACCTGCAAACCCGGCACACCTCCTTGCGCATCGATGAGCGCCTGAATGCGGGCCTGCAAGCTGGGGATGGCGGGCAAGACAAATTGCAAGTCCGGGTTTTGTCGCTGCATGATTTGGGCGGCTTGTGCAAAGCGGGGCGTTAGGTGCTCGATTTCAGAGTGCCTGCTGCCCGGCAAAACCGCCACCACGGGCCTTTGCGCATCCAGGCCCAGGGATTGACGGGCCGCCAAGCGATCCGGTTGCATGGGAATGGTTTGCGCCAAGGGGTGACCGACGTAAGTGGCCTGCACCCCGGCCTGGGCCAAAAGCGCTGGCTCAAAGGGAAAAATGCAAAGCATGTGGTCCACGCTGCGCCGAATCTTATCGATGCGATCAGGCCGCCAAGCCCAGATAGAGGGACACACAAAATGCACCGTGGGAATACCTGCAGCCTTGAGCTTGGATTCGAGGTCAAGGTTGAAGTCAGGAGCGTCGACTCCGATGAACACGTCGGGCGGCTGGGCCAGCAATCGTTGACGCAACTGATCGCGAATGGCGACGATGCCCCGGTAATGGCGCAGCACCTCGACATAACCCCGCACGGCTAACTTTTCGTGTGGCCACCACGCGTCAAAACCTTGAGCCAGCATTCGTGGCCCACCAATACCCACTCCATGCGCCTGCGGCCAGCGCGAGTGCAGGCCCTCTATCAGCAAACCCGCCAGCAAATCACCCGAGGCCTCTCCTGCCACCATGGCAAAGGACAAAGCCCCCGCAGGGGCTTTGGGCACGGGCGAGTCTGCGGGTTGTGTCAACGCACGATCCCGCGCTGGGGTGAAGCGGCTTGCAAAAAGCCCAGCATCATGTCCACATCGGGCTGGGCCTCGGGCTTGTCGACGGCCAAAGCCGCAATGCGGGCCATGGCATCGCCGAGCGACAGGCCGTCACGGTAAAGCGCTTTGTGCATGGCCTTGACGGCACTGATGCGTTCGGCCGAAAACCCGCGCCGGCGCAAGCCTTCAAAGTTCATCGAACGCGCTTGCGCTGGCTGGCCTTGTGCCATCACAAAAGGCGGCAGATCGGCGAACAACAAAGTGTTCATGGCCGTGAAACTGTGCGCCCCAATGCGGCAAAACTGGTGCACCACGGTGAAGCCACCCAGGATCACCCAATCATCGACCACCACATGACCTGCGAGTTGCGTGTTGTTGGCAAAAATCGTATGGTTGCCCACCTGACAGTCGTGTGCCAAATGCACATAAGCCATGATCCAGTTGTCGTTGCCCACCGAAGTCACGGCCCGGTCGCCAGGCGAGCCGATGTTGAAGGTGCAAAACTCGCGGACCGTGTTGCGGTCCCCGATCACCAACTCACAAGGCTCGTTGTTGTACTTCTTGTCCTGGGGCACTGCCCCCAAGGAGCTGAACTGGAAAATCCGGTTGTCGCAGCCAATCGTGGTGTGGCCCTCGATCACGCAGTGGCTGGCCACAGTGGTTCCGGCACCGATGCGCACATGGGGTCCGATCACGCTGTATGGCCCCACGCTCACCGAGTTATCAAGCTCGGCCCCCGGGCTGATGATGGCCGTAGGATGGATTTGGCTCATGATGCTCAAGCCTGCGGGATTTTCCGCATGGTGCACATCAACTCGGCCTCGGCGGCGATCTCATCGCCCACCTTGGCGCGTGCCTTGAACTTGAAGATGCCGGCCTTCATGCGGTCGAGCTCCACCTCCAAGATCAGCTGATCGCCAGGCTCCACCGGGCGCTTGAAGCGTGCACCATCGATGCCCGCAAAGTAATACACGGTCTGGTCATCGGGTGTCTCACCCAAGGTATCGAAAGCCAGCAAAGCAGCCGCCTGGGCCAGGGCTTCGAGCATCAGCACCCCCGGCATCACCGGGCGGTGCGGAAAGTGCCCCTGAAAATGCGGCTCATTGATGGACACGTTTTTCAGCGCCTTGATGCGCACGCCTTTTTCGAGTTCAAGCACGCGGTCCACCAGCAAGATGGGGTAGCGGTGCGGCAACTGTTTGAGAATTTTGTGGATGTCCATCATGGTCATGTTTCCTTGTTTTTATGAATCTCGCTCTCCAGCGCCTTGATGCGTTCACGCAAGCGGGAAAGTTGTTTGAGGCTGGCCGCGTTCTTTTCCCAGTTGGCATTGCTGTCCAAAGGGAACATGCCGGTGTATTGCCCTGGCTGCAAAATGGACCGGGTCACCACTGAGGCCGCTGAAATGTGCACATGGTCGGCCAGCGTCAAGTGCCCCAGCACCACCGCCCCGCCCCCCACGGTGCAATGGGCACCGATGCGCGCACTGCCGGCCACACCCACGCAACCGGCCAAGGCTGTGTGGGCACCGATGTGCACGTTGTGGCCGATCTGAATCAGGTTGTCGAGTTTGACGCCGTTTTCAATCACGGTGTCATCCAACGCGCCGCGGTCAATGCAAGTGTTGGCGCCGATTTCCACATCGTCGCCGATGCGCACCGCCCCCAGTTGTTCAATTTTTTCCCATTGCCCCTGGTGTTGGGCAAAACCAAAACCGTCTGCGCCGATAACGACCCCCGAATGCAGGATGCAACGCGACCCCACAGAGCAGCCTTCCGACAAAGTCACACGCGACTTCAGGACTGTGCCCGAACCAACACGGGCTCCGCGCTCAACGACGCACAAGGGGCCAATGACGGCATCCTCGGCCACCCAAGCACCCGGGTCGATGACGGCGCTGGGGTGAATGCGAGGCCCGGGACTGACACCTTGGGTTTGCTTCCACAAAAGGGTCAGGCGAGCAAAGTACAGGTACGGATCTTCGGTCACAATGGCCGAACGCCCGTTGCAGGCCAGCGCCTCAAAGGCGGGCGCTACGATCACGCAACCAGCTTGGCTGGCAGCGAGTTGGCTTTGGTATTTGGGGTGGCTGAGGAAACTGATCTGGTCGGGCCCGGCTGATTGCAAAGGCGCCAAGCCACCGATGGCCCAAGCAGGATCGCCACACAAGCGGCCGCCAAGTCGATCAACCAGAGTGGCGAGCGTCAAAGGCACAAAGACAAACCGGCCAGAAGTAATTATTTGACCAACGAGGCGTTAAGCACCTTGATGACCTTTTCGGTGATGTCGTGCTTAGGATTGACATACACGGCTTCCTGAAAAATCACATCGTATTTTTCAGATTCAGCCACTTGCTTGACGGCACGGTTGGCACGTTCGACGACCAACTGCTGCTCTTCATTTTTACGGGTGTTCAGGTCTTCCTGGAACTCACGGCGTTTACGCTGGAACTCACGGTCTTGGTCGATCAATTGTTTTTGGCGCGCCGTGCGCTGAGACTCAGCCAAAGTGGGCGCTTCGCGTTCGAACTTTTCTGACGAGAGCTTGAGGTTGTTGCCGGTTTCCACCAATTCTTTTTCCCGGCGGGAAAATTCCTGCTCGAGTTTGACTTGGGCTTGTTTGGCTGTCTCGGCCTCGCGGAAGATGCGCTCGGTGTTGACGAAACCCATCTTGAAGTCTTGTGCCTGTGCCAAGCCAGTCAATGATGTGGCCGCAGCCAACAAGAACATGGAGAGTTTTAGACGAAACGTGTTCATTAGAAAGAAGTTCCGATTTGGAATTGAAGTCGCTGGATTTTATCGTTTGTCTGCTTGCGTATGGGCGTGGCATAAGAAAAGCGCAAGGGGCCCATCGGTGAAATCCAGCTCAAACCGATGCCTGCGGAGGCGCGAAGCTCTCCCAAGGATACCTTTTCGTCCTCGCCAAAAGCACGCCCGACATCGGTAAACCCGAACAAGCGCAATGTGCGGTCGTTGCCCACACCCGGAAAAGGCATCAGGACTTCTGCATTGAGAACGAACTTTTTCGGGCCACCCAAATAAATAGGGGCCGTGTTTGTCAAACTGGTCGGTTCGCTGGGGCCCAAAGTGGACTGTTCAAACCCTCGCACGCTGCCCAGCCCACCCACATAAAAGTTTTTAAACAAGGGATATGGTTGGCCTTTGAGGCCTTGGCCCCAACCCAGATCGGTGTTGAAGGCAAAAGTGTATTTTTTGGTGATGGGAATGTACTGCTGGAACTGGTAACTGCTGCGAATGTAACGCACGTCGCCCGCCACACTCACATCCGCGTTAAAGCGCTGCAACGTGCCTTGGGTCGGCACCAAGGCGCTGTCACGGCCGTCACGCGCCCAACCCACTGTCAAAGGCAGTGCCGAGCTTGTGGTTCCAAATGTATTCGCATAATCAAGATATCTGTCAGGCAAACCCGTACCCGC
>NZ_CALBEX010000203.1 GCF_937889215.1 uncultured Limnohabitans sp. | reverse complement strand
AATGCCGCCTCGTCGAGCATGCTGAAGACGCAAAACTCGTCTGCCACTTGCATGGCGGGCGCGCCTGCATAGCTGTCGCATGCAATCACATAGCAGCCCAGGCGCTTGGCGCTGATGACGAATTCTTTGCCCAGTTCACCAGAGCCCAAAAGCAGGATTTTTTTCATGACGAGGCCTTTTGAAATTCGGCGTAAATGGCTTGCATTTGCGCCTGTGTCAAGCGGTTGCCGTGTTGGCTGACCACGGCAGCGGCGGCGCGGTTGGCCAGGGCAGCGGCTTGTGCCGGGCTTTGGCCGTGGGTGATGCCGAATAAAAAGGCTCCGGCAAACATGTCGCCGGCACCGTTGGTGTCCACGGCCTTTGTGGGCACAGCAGGCACTTCGATGCGATGCTGGCCTTGCACCACGATGCAGCCCTTGGGCCCCCGCGTCAGGCAGACGGTTTTGGCCAAAGCCGACAGTTGGCCAATGATGACATCCAGGTCGGTGCTGCCGCACCAGGTTTGCGCTTCTTCTTCGTTGGCAAACAAATAGTCCAGGCCGTCGCCAACCATGGCTTCGAGGCCTGCGCGGCAGAAGTTGATCATGCTCACATCGCTGAGTGTGAGGGCCGTGGCCACTTTGTGTTCGGTGGCGATTTGGCGGCCTTGAACTGCAGCTTCGAGGCCCGAGGGCGAGGCGGCCAGGTAGCCTTCCATGTAATAAATTTTGGACTTGGCAATGTCTTGCGGGTGCAGGGCCGAGGCGTCCAGCTGCGAGGTGGCACCCAAAAATGTGCACATGCTGCGCTCGGCGTCGGGGGTGACCAGCACCATGCAGCTGCCGGTTTGGCCTTCTTGCGCCTGTGTGTGGGTCAGGTTGGTGGTCACGCCGTTGGCTTGCAGGTCTTGGCTGTAAAACGCGCCCAGTTCATCGTCGGCCACACGGCACGAATAAAACGCTTTGCCGCCCAATTGGGCCAGCGCCACCACCGTGTTACCGGCCGAGCCGCCGCCGGTGCGGCGAGCGTGCAAGCCTTGCACATGGGTCAGCAGTTCTGCGCGTTGGGGAGTGTCGATCAGCGTCATGTGGCGCTTGCTCACGCCCATGGCGTTCAGCAGTTCATCGGAGACTTCGTATTCGGTGTCGACCAAGGCGTTGCCGATGGCGTAGAGGTGGTAGTGGGACATGACGGGCTTCAAAAATGAAAAACACCGAGTTTAGCGGTCGCTCACATCAAGCCTTGCTCCGCCATCGACAGGGTCTTGCCCTGGCTGACGATGATGTGGTCGAGCACGCGCACATCCACCAGGGCCAAAGAGGCTTTAAGGGTCTGGGTCAGATGCTCGTCGGCCCGGCTGGGCTGCACCGAGCCGCTCGGGTGGTTGTGACTTAACACCACGGCGGCAGCCTGATGGTGCAGGGCGCGCATGACCACCTCTCGCGGGTACACGCTGGTTTGGCTGAGGGTGCCCCGAAAAAGCTCCTCCAGGGCCAACATGCGGTTTTGGCTGTCCAGAAACAGCACCGCAAAGACTTCGTGGTTTTTGTGCGCCAGTTGCAGATGCAAATACTGTTTAACGGCGCCCGGCGTGTGAAAAACCTCACGCTCTTTCAGGCGCTGGCTCAGGGCACGGCGTGACAGCTCGAACACGGCCAGCAACTCGGCCTGTTTGGCAGGCCCCAGGCCTTTGACCCGTTGGAGTGACTGCACCGTGGCCTGCAGCAAGCCCGCGATACCGTCAGAACCGAGCAGCTCTTCGGACAGCTGGAACACGTTTTTGCCCGCCATGCCGGTGCGCAGCAAGATGGCCAAAAGCTCCACATCGCTCAGCGCCTGCGGGCCTCGGCCGAGCAATTTTTCGCGCGGACGCGCATCGAGTGGCAGATCCTTGATGCTCATGTTGAAGCCCCTCCCTGGAGCAGCCTTCGGTCACGCTTGCCCCTTTGTTGGAGCGGGTCGGCCGGGCTTTTTACAATAATGTCTTCTTTATGCCCGTTTGGCCGCGTTTGCGGCACTCCAGAAAACCCTTATGTCCATTGTCGAACCCGCCTCTTTCTTGACGCTTCACTACCGCCTGGCCGGGCCGCAGGGTGACATCATCAACACCTTCAACGAAAAGCCCGCCACCATGTCGCTGGGCTCGGGCACCTTGTCGCCCGCCTTGGAGCAGCGCTTGCTGGGCCTGGCCGAGGGCACGCGGGTGGTGATGGAAATTCCGGCAGGGGAGGCGTTTGGAGAGCACATTGCGGACATGCAGCAGTGGGTGGCGCGCAAGCTGCTCAACGAGTTGGGTGACCCGACCGAGAAATATGCGGCGGGCGATGTGGTGCAGTTCCCCACGCCCGACGGGTTGGGCTCTTACGCCGGGACGGTGCTGCAAGTGAACGAGGAGGGCGCGGTGTTGTTTGACTTCAACCACCCGCTGGCCGGTCAGCCTGTGACCTTTGAAGTTGAACTGATTGGAGTGCTGTGATGACATCTGAAGTGCTTTTGGCCGAGCCGCGCGGCTTTTGCGCCGGGGTGGACCGTGCGATCGACATCGTTGAGCACGCGCTGACCAAGTTTGGTCGCCCGATTTATGTGCGCCACGAGATCGTGCACAACACCTTTGTGGTCAACGATCTGAAGGAAAAGGGCGCGATCTTCATCGAAGAGCTGGCCGATGTGCCGCCCGGGGCCACGTTGATTTTCAGCGCCCATGGCGTGAGCCGGGCCATTCAAGATGAGGCCGAGCGACGCGGTTTCCGTATTTTTGACGCCACCTGCCCGCTGGTCAGCAAGGTGCATGTGGAGCTGGCCAAGCTGCACAAAGAGGGTTATGAGTTCATCATGATCGGCCACAAGGGCCACCCCGAGGTGGAAGGCACCATGGGCCAGCTTGACAGCGGCATCCATTTGGTGGAGGACGTGGAAGACGTGGCCAAGGTGCAACCCGCCCAGACCGATTTGCTGGCGGTGGTGACGCAAACCACGCTGAGTGTGGACGATGCCGCCGAGATTGTGGCGGCCGTCAGGGCGCGCTTTCCGCAAGTGCGCGAGCCTAAGCAGCAAGACATTTGCTACGCCACCCAAAACCGGCAAGACGCCGTCAAGCTGATGAGCCCGATGGTGGACGTGGTGATCGTGGTGGGCAGCCCCACCAGTTCCAACAGCAACCGCCTGCGCGAGCTGGCCGACCGATTGGGCACGCCCGCCTACATGGTGGACACGGCTGCCGACCTGGACCCGGCTTGGTTCGAAGGCACGCTGAAAGTGGGCTTGACCGCAGGTGCCTCGGCCCCGGATGTGCTGGTGCAAGAGGTGATTGCGCGTCTGCGCGCCATGGGCGCGGTCTCGGTGCGCACGCTCGATGGCATTCAGGAAACCATCAAGTTCCCGCTGCCCAAGGGCCTCAAGCTGGATGCCACAGAAAACCCGGAACCCGGCTCACTACAATCGCCCCATGCTTGATATTGTTCTACTCCGCAAAGATCTGGACGCCGTTGTCGCGCGTTTGCAGACACGTAAAAATCCCCAGTCCTTCCTGAATGTGGACGCCTTCCGCGCTTTGGAGGGCGAGCGCAAAACGCTGCAAACCCGAACCGAAGAGCTGCAAAGCCAGCGCAACAGCCTGTCCAAGCAAATTGGCATGCTCAAGGGCAAAGGCCAGCATGCCGAGGCCGATGCGGTCATGGCGCAGGTTGGCGCGATCAAGGACGAGTTGGACGCTTCAGCGCAGCGCCTGGAGGTGCTGCAGGCCGAGCTGCAAGACCTGTTGCTGGCGGTGCCCAACTTGCCGCACGAGTCAGTGCCTGTGGGCGCGGGCGAAGAAGGCAACATCGAGGTGCGCCGCTGGGGCACGGTGCGCAGTTTCGACTTTGAACTCAAGGACCATGTGGACATTGGCGAGAAGCTGGGCCTGGACTTCGCCACCGGCACCAAGCTGACCGGTTCGCGTTTCACCTTCATGCGTGGCCCCGTGGCCCGTTTGCACCGCGCGCTGGCGCAGTTCATGCTGGATGTGCAGACCTCAGAGCACGGCTACACCGAGTGCTACACGCCTTACATCGTGAACGCCGACACGCTGCGCGGCACGGGCCAGCTGCCCAAGTTCGAGGCCGATCTGTTTGCTGCCAACAAAGGTGGTCAAGAGGGCGAAGAAAGCCAGGCGCTTTACTTGATTCCCACGTCCGAGGTGACGCTCACCAACGTGGTGCGCGATGAAGTTTTGGCCGAGAGCGATTTGCCGATCAAACTGACGGCGCACACCCCTTGCTTCCGATCCGAAGCGGGCAGTGGCGGCCGCGATGTGCGTGGCCTGATCCGCCAGCACCAGTTCGACAAAGTCGAGATGGTGCAAATCGTGCACCCCGACAAAAGCTACGAAGCGCTGGAGGCCATGACCGGCCACGCCGAGGCTATTTTGCAAAAGCTGGGCTTGCCTTACCGTGTGATGAGCCTGTGCACGGGCGACATGGGCTTTGGCGCGAGCAAGACCTATGACCTGGAAGTCTGGGTGCCTGCTCAAAACACGTACCGCGAGATCAGCTCGGTGTCCAACTGCGAGGCCTTCCAGGCCCGCCGTTTGCAGGCGCGGTTCAAAAATGCACAAGGTAAAAACGAACTGGTGCACACCTTGAACGGCTCAGGCTTGGCCGTGGGCCGCGCCTTGGTGGCGGTGCTGGAGAATTACCAGAATGACGATGGCTCCGTCACGGTGCCTGAGGTGCTGAAACCGTATTTGGGCGGTTTGGAGACCCTGCGGGCCTGATAGAATATCGGCTTCGACAAACGACACCGAATCAGGAGAGGTGGCAGAGTGGTCGAATGTACCTGACTCGAAATCAGGCGTAGTGGCAACACTACCGAGGGTTCGAATCCCTCCCTCTCCGCCAGTGAACAAACCCGCAGTTGTTTTTCAATTGCGGGTTTTTTTACGGTGATTTATCACCGATTTTTCAGGGCCACACAGATGAAATTTTTAACACTGATCGGCATGACGTGCATGGCCTTTTTGTTGCAGGGCTGCACGGTTCTGGCCATCGCAGATTTGGCCGCATCCACAGTGGTGTACGGTGTCAAAACAGTGGTCAATGTGGTCGATGCTGTGACGCCCGACATCATCAACAAAAAAGAAGATTGAGGCCTTAGCCTCTGCCTAGGACAGTGCCGAGCGGTGCGGCGACATGGGGCTGATCAAGCTTGGCGGTGTTCGGCCAAGTCGTTCCAAACGTCTTGGCGTGTGATCAAGCCATCCACGACTTCCATGCGGTCCAGGAAGCGAATGCCCGAGAAGTTCTCTCCGTTGGGCCATTGGCCTTGCAAGGTACCTTGGCAAAAAACCACTGTGGCATCGCCTTGCCAGCTCTCGTCGAACCGTTCGTATTGCTTGGCCATGCGGCTGTAGCGTTGCTGCGCCCAAGCCACCATGTCGGGCAGCGAGTGCATCACAACGCCGCCGGGAAAACACATTTTGAAGTGGGGGTACAAAAAAGACTGCGCCGCTTCCAAATCTCGCGCTTGCATGGCCTCTAAAAAAGCGTTCACCACATCCGAGGCCACGGGGTGGGGATCACGGCCGCCACTGAACACTTTGCCGTCGCGCCGGTAGGTGCTGACTTCGTTGATGAACACCGTGGTGCCAGCCTCTGGCGTGGCAATCACCGAGCGAACCGCATTGGCCACGCGGTTGACCATGCGGTGCTGCGTGTCGGTGTCGTAGCCGGGCAGCAGCGTGATGGAGACCACAGGCATGTGCGTGCAGCCTTTAAATGCCCAGCCAGCCGTTGGTTCGAGCGAAGTGCAAGGCTTGTGTACGGCTGTTGACCCCCAAGCGGCGGAACAAACGCCAAAAATGCACTTTGACGGTGTGTTCGCTGATTTCCAATTTCTCGGCAATCTCGCGGTTGGACAGGCCTTGGTCCAACATCAAAATCAACTGCTTTTGACGTTTTGACAGTTTGGTAGGGCCGGCGGGCACTGCAGCGTCTTCGATGGCCGCAGCTTCTTCGGTCACCAATAGGCTGCGCAATCCGGCAATGATGAGCGCGGGGCTGTTGGATTTTTCAATGAAACCATCTGCGCCTGCTTCCAGGCAGCGCGCTTCGTATTCGCTGGCGCTGGAGCTGGTGACCACCACCAAAGGGACGTCTGGAAATTTGGATTTGAGCACCTGCACGCCAGAGACACCCAGGGTGTCAGGCAGTTGCAGATCGAGACAGAAAAGTTCTGGAGGGCCGTTCTTTTCAACGGTCGACTCCACCACATTCAATTTGTGAATGGGAATGATTTTGAGACCCGGTTTCACGCGGTGAAGCAGCATGGTGAGTGCATCACGCATCAAAGGGTGGTCGTCGATGACATAAACAGTCATGTTTTAATTCTCCGCGCTAAACTGAAAGTACAAGGATATCAGTTTTATCTGGATTTTGACACAATTTTTATTGAAAACACCAAAATCATTGCTTGGCGTGACTTGCCAGTGAAATGCACAGCAAGCCCTACAAGCGCTTTTCAGCCATGCCAGCTACCCAAGCTTTGCTTGCAAGTATTTAGTAAACTTTGTTTTCATAGTTGTAGTTTTTAAGGATTACATTCCAATTGATTTGTACTCGTTTGTATTAATTTTTGTGGTTTTATCTTCTATTTTTGTAACTCTAGTAGTGATGTTTTGGTTTTGGGTTTTGGTGTTAAACTCTAACACAAATCCTTTTATATGAGGATTGTTTGCATACATACCTAAAAAAGGAACTGTTTTGTTTTTTAAAGGAAAGCTGTTGGCTACCCAAAAACTACTTGAAGAATTTTGGTTATCTATTGTATGATTTACTGAATACTCTTCACA
>NZ_CALBEX010000202.1 GCF_937889215.1 uncultured Limnohabitans sp. | reverse complement strand
TGGCGGCCCCCTGGTGCCAACACAGACTTCACACGCCCTTTGAGTTCATATTGACCGCCACGGGTGTCCAAGTTCATGGTTTGCGCCGTGAACACATCTCGGCCGCGTGTGATCCGGATCGGCAGGCTGGAGATCATGCGCTCTTCTTTCAGCAGCACGGTCAGGGCTTCACCCTGCAAGGTCATGCGGGGCCCTTGGGCATCGGCGGTCCGAACCGCGACAGCGTTACCGCTCAGGATCACTTGCTGTTCAGCTTCAAGGGAAATGCCTTTTTGGGCTTGCGCATTGAGGCGGGTGCCGACATCGTTTTCGAAAAAAATACGCACATCTTCAATGTGCAGCGCCTTGGTGGCCGGGTAATGCGTGGCACTTTGCCCACTGACCTCGCGGGTCATGTGCCCAGAGGCGTCAAATGATTTCACGGTGAATTGCACCAACCGGTAATCGGGGTCCTGCCGAAGCTGTTTGTCGATGCCCGGAGGCAACAACTCGGGCATGCTGCGCACCAACCACCAACTGCCCAATGCCAAAAAGGCAAACAAGATCAGGGGCAGGTAAATCGTCAGCCGGTCCAAAGTCCGACGCACATGCATCAGCACGTTCATGCAGAGGCACCCGGGTGATCGTTGACGCCCACTTGGGCCAACAAAGTGGCGTAATGCCCACCGGCGACCAACAAGACATCACAAAAAGCGCGGCCCGCGCCTTCACCGCCACGCTCTGCGGTGGTGTGGTGGGCGATGGCTTTGACCTGGGCATGGGCATTGGCGGGTGCGCAGGCAAAAGCGGCCCGCTGCATGACCGGCAAATCGGGCCAGTCGTCGCCGATGGCTGCGGCGTGCGCCCAGTCCAGATTCAGCTCGCGCAAGAAGGCTTCGGCAGCCGGTCGCTTGTCTTCGGTGCCAAAGCGGGCGTGGGTGATGCCAAGGGCTTTGAGGCGCAGCCGCAAAGGGGCAGAGTCGCGGCCGGTAATGACCACGGGGGTGATGCCGGCTTTTTGCAAAAGTTTGAGGCCTTGGCCGTCCAAGGTGTTGAAGCGCTTGAGGCTTTCGCCTGTCTCGGAAAAGTACAAGCCGCCATCGGTCAAAACGCCATCGATGTCGAAAAACGCCACGCGAATGCCTTGGGCTTGCAGCAGCAATTCGGGCGGGTAATTCAGCGCAGGGGTGAGGGCTTGCATGTCAGATCACCTTGGCCCGCATCAGGTCGTTGGAGTTGATGGCGCCACACAAAACGCCCGACTCGTCGACCACCAAGATGCTGGTGATGCGTTGCAGCTCCATCATCTCGGCCGCTTCAACAGCCAAGGCGTCCACGCGTATGGTGCGCGGATCGGGGTGCATCACGTCACGCGCTTTAAGGGCGCGCAGGTCCACGCCTTTTTCGATCAGTCGGCGCAAATCGCCATCGGTGAACACGCCCAACACCCGGCCATCGGCATCGGTGATCGAGGTGGCACCCAAGCCTTTGCTGCTCATCTCGCGCATCAGCGTGGTGAATTCGGCATCGGGCCCGACTTGCGGCACATCACCGCCCTTGCGCATCACATCGCTCACATGCGTGAGCAGCTTGCGCCCCAAAGAGCCACCGGGGTGTGAACGGGCAAAGTCTTCGGGTTTGAAACCTCGGGCATCCAGCAGGGCCACCGCCAAAGCATCGCCCATGGCGAGCTGGGCCGTGGTGCTGGCCGTCGGGGCCAGGTTGAGGGGGCAGGCTTCTTTGTCAACCGAGCAATCGAGCACCACATCGGCATGGCGCGCCAGCGAAGACGACAGGCCACCGGTCAGGGCGATCAAAGGCACGCCTTGGCGTTTGAGGACGGGCAGGATGGCAACCAGTTCGTCACTTTCGCCGCTGTTGGAGATGGCCAACACCAGATCGACTGTTTTGATCATGCCCAGGTCGCCATGACTGGCCTCGCCGGGGTGCACAAACATGGCCGGTGTGCCGGTGGAGGCCAACGTGGCGGCGATCTTGCGGCCGATGTGCCCGCTTTTGCCCATGCCGGTCACGACCACGCGGCCCTGCACAGCCAGCACCATGCCCACGGCTTTGACGAACCGCTCATCCAGCCTTTCCTTGAGTTGGAGCAAGGCGGCAGCTTCGATCTCCAGGGTTTCACGGGCAAGTTGCAGGATTTGGTTGGGTTGGAAGGCCATAAGGGTCATTTTATCGGCTGGCTTGTCACCCGGCCTTGGTACCATCTCAGCATGGGTGCTTTGGAACTGACTTTGCTGTATTTGCTGGCCGCCGTCTTGGGGGTGGTGGGCTGCCGCATGCTCAAGTTGCCCCCCATGTTGGGCTATCTGGCAGTGGGGGTCGTGATTGGCCCGAATGCCCTCGCGCTGGCCCAAAATTCAGAAGGCGTGAAACACTTGGCCGAATTCGGCGTGGTGTTTTTGATGTTCGTGATCGGGCTCGAGTTCAACCTGCCCAAACTGCGCTCCATGCGCAAACATGTGTTCGGATTGGGCTTGCTGCAAGTGGTGTTGACACTGGTCGTCGTGACCATAGGGTCCTTGCTTTTGGCCAGCATGGCGCCCAGCCTGTGGAAGATGGAATGGCAAACTGCCTTGGCTTTGTCCAGTGCCATGGCCATGAGCAGCACGGCCATCGTGGTCAAGCTGGTGGCCGACCGGCTGGAGCTGGAGTCGGAACACGGCAAACGCGTGATGGGGGTCTTGCTGTTTCAGGATCTGGCCGTGGTGCCGTTGATCGTGATGATCCCGGCCCTGAGCGCACCAGCCGAAGAAATGTTCACCGCATTGTTGCTGGCTGGGGCCAAAGCGGTGGTACTGATCACCTTGCTTCTCAGCGGCGGCCAGCGCGTGATGCGCTGGTGGCTGACCTTGGTGGCTCGGCGCAAGAGCGAAGAGCTTTTTGTGCTGAACTTGTTGCTGGTTACCTTGGGGCTGGCATGGATCACCGAGCTGGCTGGGCTGAGCCTGGCGCTGGGGGCGTTCATCGCGGGCATGCTGATTTCGGAAACCGAATACAAGCACCAAGTGGAGTTGGACATTCGGCCTTTTCACGATGTGTTGTTGGGCCTGTTTTTCATCACCATCGGCATGATGCTCGACTGGCACATTGTGGTCGAGCGCTGGCCGTTGGTGCTGGTGCTGACCCTTTTGCCCGTGGTTTTCAAGTTGGTGTTGGTCACCGTCTTGGCCAAATTGACCGGTGCCACCAACGGGGTGGCACTGCGCACTGGCTTGTATTTGGCGCAAGCAGGAGAGTTCGGTTTTGTGTTGCTCACGCTGGCCTCGCAAAATGCGTTGATCCCGCCTGAATTGCTC
>NZ_CALBEX010000201.1 GCF_937889215.1 uncultured Limnohabitans sp. | reverse complement strand
CGATCCCTTACACTGCCCCCACACCGCGAGCGGCCCCAGCCGCCAGAGACAACACACCATGATCATCACCAGCCTGCTCGACACCGATCTTTATAAATTCACCATGATGCAGGTCGTGCTGCACCAGTTTCCGGGCGCGCAGGTCGAATACAAATTCAAGTGCCGCAACCCGGGTGTGCCGCTGGCCCCGTGGGTCAAGGAAATCCGCGAAGAAATCCGCTCCCTGTGCGGCTTGACTTTCACAGAGGGCGAGCTGCAGTACCTGCGGTCCATGCGCTTCATCAAGAGCGACTTTGTCGACTTTTTGGACCTGTTCAAACTCCACGAAAAGCACATCGAAGTGACGGCGTTGGCTTCGGGCGAGATCGATATCACCATTCGTGGGCCGTGGCTGCACACGATTCTTTTCGAGATTCCGGTGCTCGCCATCGTCAATGAGGTGTACTTTCGCAACACCCAAAAGGTCCCCGACCTGATGGAGGGCCGCCGCCGCCTGGATACCAAGATTGCCCAGTTGCAGGCCCCAGGCCTTGAAACCCTGAAGATCGCCGACTACGGCACACGCCGCCGCTTTTCGCGGGCCTGGCACGAAGAGGTGCTGCGCGTCTTGTCAGCGCGACTGGGCACGGGGCCAGAAGGCCTTTTTGCGGGCACCAGCAACGTCTACTACGCCTATTTGCTGGGCCTGACACCGCTGGGCACCATGGCCCACGAGTATCTGCAAGCGTGCCAAGCCTTGGGGCCGCGCTTGCGTGACAGTCAGGTTTTTGCTTTCGAGTCATGGGCCAAGGAGTACCGGGGCGACTTGGGTATTGCCCTGAGCGATGTGTATGGCTTCAACGCTTTCTTGCGTGACTTCGACCTGTACTTTTGCAAGCTGTTTGACGGTGCGCGCCACGACAGTGGTGACCCGTTCAGCTGGGGCGAGCGCATGATCGAGCACTACCAGCAGAACCGGGTCGACCCCAAAACCAAGACCCTGATTTTCAGCGACAGCCTGACCATTCCTCGCACCATCGAGCTGTTCGAACAATTCCGAGGCCGCTGCCAGTTGGCGTTTGGGGTGGGGACCAACCTGACCAATGACCTGGGCTATGAGCCACTGCAAATCGTCATCAAGATGACACGCTGCAATGTGCAGCCTGTGGCCAAATTGTCTGACACGCCCGGCAAGGGCATGTGTGACGACGAGAAGTATTTGGCCTACTTGCGCCAAGTGTTCGAGATCACGCCCGGCGGCTGAGCTTCAGCGCCTCCAACCTTTTTGATTGACACCTTTCCAGCGATTTGAAAACCATGTCCAAACCGTCTATTTTGGTGGCCCGTGCCATCTTCCCCGAAGTCCTGCAGTCTTTGGCGCAGAAGTTTGAAGTCGAGAGCAACCAAGCCGACGAGGTCTGGTCTGCGCAAGAGTTGACGCGCCGCATGCAAGGCAAAGTGGGGGCGCTGACCACCGGCAGCGAGCGCATTGACGCGGCGCTGCTGCAGGCCAACCCTCAGCTGAAAATCGTGGCCAACATGGCCGTGGGTTACAACAACTTTGATGTGCCCGCCATGACCGCTGCAGGTGTCTTGGCCAGCAACACGCCCGATGTGCTGACCGAGACCACCGCCGACTTTGGCTTTGCTTTGCTCATGGCCACGGCACGCCGCATCACTGAAAGCGAGCATTACTTGCGTGCTGACCTTTGGAAAAAGTGGAGCTACGACATGTTTGCCGGTGCCGAAGTGCACGGCTCGACCATCGGCATCATCGGCATGGGCCGTATCGGCCAAGGCATTGCCCGCCGCGCCGCGCATGGTTTTGGCATGAATGTGATTTATCACAACCGCTCACGACTGAGCGCTGAGCTGGAAGCGCAGTGCAAGGCCACTTATGTGGGCAAACAAGAATTGCTGCAGACCGCCGACCATGTCATGCTGGTCGTGCCCTACAGCGCCGAGTCGCACCACACGATTGGCGCGGCCGAACTGGCCCAGATGAAGCCCACTGCCACGCTGGTCAACATTGCCCGCGGCGGCATCGTCGACGACGCGGCCTTGGCCAAGGCTTTGGCTGCAGGCCAAATCGCCGCTGCGGGCTTGGACGTGTTCGAGGGCGAACCCGCAGTGCACCCCGATTTGCTCAAGGTGCCCAATGTCGTGCTGACGCCCCACATTGCCAGCAGCACGGTCAAGACGCGCTTGGCCATGGCCCAACTGGCCGCGGACAATCTGGTGGCCTACCTGACCCAAGGTCAGGCGCTGACGCCTTTGAACCGCTTGCCCAGCGCCGCCGAATGAACGACTGGGTGCTGTTGGCCCTGGGTGGGCTGAACTTGCTGCTGTTGGTTTTGTTGGTGCTGCGCCCCAAGGTCGCCCCAGAGGTGCAGGGCGACCGGGTCGCCGAACAAACCGCATGGCAGCGGCAACAATTTGAAGCGCTGCAATCGCAGTCCGAACGGCTCGAGCGCGAGCTGCGCACAGAGATCAGCCAGTCTGGCGTGCAGGCTCGGCAAGAGGCCATGCAAAACCTGAGTTTGTTTCAACAATCCTTGTTGCAGCAAAGCGCCGAAGCCACCCGCACCCAAAACCAGCAAATCGACGCGTTGGCCCAGCAACTGGCTTTGCTGCAAAAAAGCCTGACCGACAGCCTGGCCCAGCAGGTCAATGCGCTGTCGGAGGCCAACGCCCGCCGCCTGACCGAAATGCGCGGCACCATGGAAACGCAGCTGGCCCAGCTGCAGCAAAGCAACGCGGCCAAGCTGGACGAAATGCGCCAGACCGTGGACGAAAAGTTGCAAGCCACCCTCCAAGCCCGCTTGGGCGAAAGCTTCAAGCAAGTGGCCGACCGCCTGGAGCAGGTGCACAAAGGCCTGGGCGAAATGCACACCCTGGCGCAAGGCGTGGGCGACCTCAAGCACTTGCTCACCAACGTCAAGACACGCGGCATGTTTGGCGAGGCGCAACTGGCTTCATTGCTCGAACAAGTGCTCACCCCAGAGCAATACGCGGTGCAAGTGGCCACCAAACCCGGTGACAAAAACCGGGTGGACTTTGCCATCCGTTTGCCGGGTCGCTCGGACAGCGGCCAGCCCGTGTGGTTGCCCATCGACGCGAAGTTCCCCAATGAAGACTACGAGCGCCTGCTGGAAGCCCAAGGCCGGGCCGACCCGCTTCAAGCCGAGCTGTGCGCCAAAGCCCTTGAAAACCGCATCAAGCTGGAAGCCAAGTCGATTGCAGAAAAGTACCTGGAGCCACCGCACACCACCGACTTTGCGGTGATGTTCTTGCCCACCGAAGGCCTGTATGCCGAGGTTTTGCGTCGCCCCGGCCTGATGGAAACCTTGCAGCGCGATCACCGCGTGACGCTGGCGGGGCCGACCAATTTGATGGCCATGCTCAACGCCCTGCAAATGGGCTTTCGCACGTTGGCCTTGGAAAAGCGCTCCAGCGAAGTCTGGCAAGTGTTGGGCGCGGTCAAGACCGAGTTTGGCAAGTTTGGCGATGTGCTGTCCAAGGTCCGCAACCAGACGCAAGCAGTCCTCAACACGCTGGACCAAGCCCAGACCCGCAGCAACGTCATGAGCCGCGCTTTGCGGCAGGTGGACGCGCTGCCCGAGTCGCAGGCCCAAGCGCTGCTGCCGGGCACTGCAGACGGCTTGCCAGAAGGCGTGGAGTGAGCCCAGATCTGGCCCGCCTGATTGCAGGCCAGATGTTCTTGCATGCTTGCATGGCGGGTATGCGAATGGCCATTCCCCTGTTGGCTCTTCAGCAAGGTTTCAGCGCAGTGGCAGTCGGTGCCCTGTTGGCCTTGTTTGCGCTGGCCCCCATGTTTTTGGCCTTGCCTGCAGGCCGTTACAGTGACCGCCGTGGCTTGCAAAAGCTCATGCGCATCAGTGTGGTGTTGGCAGCATCAGGCGTGGTGTTGTCGGCGGTGTGGCCTGTTTTTCCGGTGATGTGTGTCAGCGCACTGGCCGCCGGCGGGGCCACGGGCATGGCGGTCATTGCCTTGCAGCGGCATGTGGGCCGCATGGCCAAAGACCCGGGCGAGCTCAAAGTGGCTTTCAGTTGGTTGTCTTTGGGTCCAGCTGTCTCGAACTTTGTTGGCCCGGTGCTGGCGGGTCTGTTGATCGACTTTTCTGGGCCTGAGGCCGCACACATTTCGGGGTTCCGCTGGGCATTTTTGCTGATGGCGGTTTTTCCACTGGTGACTTGGTTTTGGATACGCAAGGTGCCCGAGTTGGCGCTTTCGCCAGAGCTTCCAAACGCCCAACCCCGGCGCGTTTGGGACCTTCTGGCCGAGCCCCTGATGCGGCGCTTGTTGGGCGTGAATTGGTTGCTTTCGTCTTGCTGGGATGTGCACACCTTTGTGGTGCCGGTGCTCGGACACGAGCGCGGTTACAGCGCTTCGGTGGTGGGGTCCATCTTGGGTTCATTTGCCTTGGCTGCGGCCTTTATCCGCGTGTGTTTGCCGTTCATTTCGCGCCATGTCAAAGAGCACCAAATCATCACCGGCGCCATGGTTTGCACAGCGATGCTGTTCGCCATTTACCCACTCATGCCGAGCGCTTTGACCATGGGCGTGTGTTCGGTGTTTCTGGGCTTGGTCTTGGGCACGGTGCAGCCTATGATCATGAGCACCTTGCACCAAATCACCCCGCAGCACCGACAAGGCGAGGCACTGGGCCTGCGCCTGATGAGCATCAATGCGTCCAGTGTGCTCATGCCCATGCTGTTTGGCACCGTCGGGGCCATCGTGGGTGTGGCCCCTTTGTTCTGGGTGGTGGGTATGGCGGTGGGTTCAGGGGCCCGTGGTGCTTGGCATTTGCGACCCCGCCAGGCGTCGCAAGCTCATGACACCTTGAGTTGATAAAAATCGCAGATCGCTTGCCAAGCCGCCTCGGGGGTGTCGACGTAGTGGAACAGCTTCAGGTCTGTTTCTGAAATCGTGCCTTCTCGCACCAGCACGTCCATGTCGATCAGGCGTTTCCAGAAATCGGTCCCAAACAGCAAGATCGGTACCGGACGGGCTTTGCGTGTTTGCACCAAGGTCATCACCTCGAACAACTCGTCCAGCGTGCCAAAACCGCCTGGAAAAGCCACCAAAGCCTTGGCCCGGATCATGAAGTGCATCTTGCGCAGCGCGAAGTAATGGAACTTGAAGCTCAGATCTGGCGTGACGTAGGGGTTGGGGTGTTGCTCGTGGGGCAGGGCAATGTTCAGCGCAACTGAGGGCGCGCCGGCTTCTTGGGCCCCTCGGTTGGCCGCTTCCATGATGCCGGGGCCGCCGCCCGTGCAGATGTAAAGCTTTTCATCTGCAGGCAGGCAAGAGCAGGTCTGCGCCACCTTCTGCGCAAAGAGCCGGGCGTTTTCGTAATGCTCGGCGTTGCGCACATGGGCTTGGGCCTTGGCAATGTCGGATGCCTGCCCGCTGAGCTGCGCGGCCTGCAGCTGGGCTTGGGCGGTTTCGCGGTCCACAAAGCGGGCGCTGCCAAACACCACCACGGTGTGCTCAATGCCCGCTTCGGCTTGCGCCAGATCGGGTTTGAGCATTTCCAGCTGAAAGCGGATGCCTCGGGTTTCGCGGCGCAGCAAAAATTCAGGGTCGGCAAAGGCCAGGCGGTGCGCTTCGGGTTTCAGCCAGTCGCTGGTTTTGGCCTCGGCCTGCAGGTCAGCCCACGCATGAGGCAGGGAGGGATCTTTGAGATTTTGAGTGCTTTCCATGACAGCGATTGTGCATGCCCAGTAAAGCGTGAACGAAGCGGGCATGCATTGGCCCATGAAAAAAGCCCCTTGCGGGGCTTTCATCAGGGGGGTGATCCAAAGATCAGACGCGCTTGCGGTATTCGCCTGTGCGTGTGTCGATTTCGATCTTGTCGCCTTGGGCCACAAACAAGGGCACTGGCACTTCCAAGCCGGTGGCGATCTTGGCGGGCTTGAGCACTTTGCCTGAGGTGTCGCCTTTGACGGCGGGCTCGGTCCAGGTGATCTCGCGCACCACGCTGGTGGGCAGTTCGACCGAGATGGCTTTTTCGTTGTAGAACACCACTTCGAGTTCCATGCCGTCTTCCAGGTAGTTCAAAGCGTCGCCCATGTTGGTGGCTTCGACTTCGTACTGGTTGAAATCGGTGTCCATGCAAACGTACATGGGGTCAGCGAAGTAAGAGTAGGTGCACTCTTTTTTGTCCAAGATGACTTGGTCCATCTTGTCGTCAGCACGGAACACGTTTTCGGTGCCGAAGTTGGCGATCAAGCTTTTGAGCTTCATGCGCACAGTGGACGAGCCGCGGCCGCCACGTTGGTATTCTGTGCGCAGGACGACCATGGGGTCTTTGCCGTGCATGATGACGTTGCCGACGCGGATTTCTTGAGCGGTTTTCATAGGAATTGAGTCTGAAATGAAAGAGGGTGGCTTGAAGCAAAGCCCGTTATTCTAACCTGTGGGTGAGGGGATTGCGGCTGAGCCAGGCGGCAGCGCATCAGTCAAGCGCCGTCAAGCCGTGGGCCAGACCGCCCAGCACAATGCCGCCCAGGGCCCACATGATGTCGGTGTTGCCCGTGCCCAAGGCCGCAATGGCTGGGCCGGGGCACACCCCGCTCAAACCCCAGCCCACGCCAAAAATGGCCGAGCCGATCACGGTCTCGCGGTTCCAGTTGGCCGGCTGGGTCAGGAATTGACCGCCCAGCAAAGGGCGACGCAAGGCGCGCGGAAAGCCTTTGTAAGCCAGCAGCGCCAGACCGGCTGCGCCGCCCATGACCAGCATCAGGCCCCAGTCCTGAAAGCGCAAAAAGCTCAAAACCACATCGGGCTGAACCATGGTGGCCAGTGACAAGCCAAAGCCAAACAAGGCCCCGGCGACCAGGGTGACCAGTGCCTTGGGCGGGGTCAGGGTGTGAGGGTTCAGCGGGTTCATGCCAGGCCTTTCGTGAACATTGCCATCAGGTTGGCGGTCATGAAGGCGGTGGCCATGAAGGTCAGCACCGCGCCCAGCGAAGGCAGTTGCAAAGAGCCCAGGCCACAAATGCCGTGGCCGGATGTGCAGCCATTGCCCAAACGCGCGCCGTAGCCCACCAAAAAGCCGCCCACCAGCAGTTGCCATGCCGGCACGCTGGTTTGCTGCGTTTGGCCATCCGTCAATGTGAAGCGCCAAACGAAGGCTCCCAGCACCACGCCCAAGGCGTAGACCAGCCGCCAGTGGCGGGTGTCCACAAAGCGGGTTTGCTGGAAAAACACCCGTTTGGACACGAACGACCAACTGCTGGAAAAGACGGAACTCATGCCGCCGACCCAGCCGTTGAACAAATACAGCAGCGCCACGCCAGCGCCAATGGTCAGGCCGCCCAGCAGGTAGTGCTGCCAGCCGAGGGGGAAGAGGGTGTCAATCAGAGTCATGGATCGAGATTATCAAGGAGGATTTCGGGTCGATTGGTGAGGCCCGATAGAACCATATCCGGCGTGAGCCATTAGCTGGAAAAGAACCCGCTCAGTCTGTTCTAGCGGTGCAGGCCATGGGCAGCATCAATTGGTGCACCAAGTCGCGCTGCGTCAACAGCGACAGCCTTGCCGCTTGTGCGCAGGCTGACCAGTCTGCCAGCGCGCCTGAATTGAGCGCAGGCCATTCACCCGCTTCCATCCCGTTCCAAACCCGATGCGCCCGCCGAAGGCTCTGCGGCGCCTGCATCCACTCCAAAAACGCTTCCAGCTTGGCATGGTGCGCGTTGTCGTCTTGTGGGTAGATGTGCCAGATGAAGGGCTGGCCTGCCCACAGGGCGCGCACCAGCGAGTCTTCGCCGCGCACAAAATTCAAGTCGCAGGCCCAGAGCATCTCGTCAAAGCCGTTTTGGTCGGTGTAGGGCAGGGCGCTCCAGTGTGGTGGCTTGGTCATGCCCGCCAGCGCTTGCTGCACCGCCGCCAGCGGGCGGCCTGGGGTGACCAACAGGTGGTGGGGTGTGCCCACCAGCTGCGTCAGCAGTTGGGGCAGGGCGGCGGGTTCGTAGCAAAACAGGCTGATCAGCAGGCCGCCCGGGGCCAAGTCTGGGGCGTGTTGCTGACGCCAGGCAGTGCGGTCAAAGCTTTGTTGCCGTTCCTGCAAATCGGTTTCGCGCAGCAGACCGCCCGTGTCTGCCGTGAAGCCGGGATAGAAAAAGCGTTTGGTCCAGCCTTTGGCCGGGCCGCTCATCACGGGCGAAGGCAGGCCGTGCATGCGGGGCACCCAGTCTTCGGCGCTCAGGTATTCGAGGTTGATCCAGGCCGGTTGTTGTGGGTGCGTGGCGACAGCGTGGGCCACAAAGGCTTCTGGCAGGGTGCAGCCAAAGGCTTCAATCCACACGTCGGCGGGCTTCAAGCTTTTCAGCACCTCGCTTTGGCTGGCGGCGGCCCAGGGCAGCACTTGCAGTTTAGGCAGGGCATGGGCGTCAGGGGCCATCCAAGGGAGGGCCGAGGCGTCGTCTACCCACAGGCGCACCGATTGGCCTTGGGCCAGCAGCTGGCGGGCGAGCCGCCAGCACACGCCCAGGTCGCCGTGGTTGTCGATAACGGTGCAAAAAATGTCCCAAAGCCGGTGCGAGTTCATGGTGGGGAATTGTCGGGGCAAAGTGTTTGCCCGTCACAATACGCGCCATGACAGCGGCACACGACGAATCTTTGCTGGCCCAAGTGGCCGCGCTCCCGGCTTTGCCGGGGGTTTACCGTTACTTTGATGCGCAGGGCAGCGTGCTGTATGTGGGCAAGGCCAAGCAGCTCAAAAAGCGGGTATCGAGCTATTTCCAGAAGGACCATGGCGGCACGCGCATTGGCCACATGGTCAGCAAGATCGCCCGGATGGAGACCACGGTGGTGCGCTCCGAGGCCGAGGCGCTGCTGCTCGAAAACAACCTCATCAAGACGCTCAGCCCGCGCTTCAACATCCTGTTTCGGGACGACAAGACCTACCCCTACCTCAAGCTCACGGGCAACGGCACGCTGTTTTTGAAGGCCGTGCCAAGCGCTTCGGGGGCGCCCGAGCCGCAAACCTTTCCCCGTGTGGCGTATTACCGGGGCTCGGTTGAGAAAAAGCACCGGTATTTCGGGCCGTTTCCCAGTGCTTGGGCCGTCAAGGAGACGATTCAGCTCTTGCAAAAAGTGTTTCGCCTGCGCACTTGCGAAGATACGGTGTTTGCCAATCGCACCCGGCCGTGTTTGTTGTACCAAATCAAGCGGTGCTCTGGGCCCTGTGTGAACCTGATCAGCCCGCAGGCTTATGCCGACGATGTGCAGCATGCTGAGCGGTTTTTGCGTGGCGAAACGCAAGCGCTGTTGCAAGAGATGGAAGCGCGGATGATGGCGCACGCCGAGCGCTTGGCCTTTGAGCAAGCGGCCGAGGTGCGCAACCAAATGACGGCTTTGTCGCGGGTGTTGCACCAGCAGTCGGTGGACACCGGCACGGACACCGATGTGGACATACTGGCCGTGCGGGTGCAGGGCGGGCGCGCTTGCGTGAACCTGGCCATGGTGCGTGGCGGGCGGCATTTGGGCGACCGGGCGTATTTTCCGGCGCATGTGGAAGATGCCCATGCCTTGCAGTCGGTCGAGGACGATGCAGAACTGCAGCGCCCGGTGGAGCAGCAGGTGCTGGAGGCCTTTTTGGCGCAGCATTACATCGGCATTCCGGTGCCAGCGGCCTTGATCACCAGCGTGGCGGTGGACAAAGCCTTGCTGGCGGCCTTGTCTCAACAAGCGGGCTACAAAATCGCCGCCGTGCACAACCCGCGTGAGCAGCGCCGGGTGTGGCTGGAGATGAGCGAGAAAAATGCCGACATCCAGCTGGCCCGTTTGCTGGCCGAAGAAGGCTCACAGCAGGCCCGCACGCGTGCGCTGGCAGAGGCGCTGGACCTGGCCCCGGACGATGTGGACGCTTTGCATGTGGAGTGTTTTGACATCTCGCACACGGCGGGCGAGAACACGCAGGCGTCTTGTGTGGTGTTTCGCCAGCACAAGATGCAAAGCAGCGAATACCGCCGCTACAACATCGAGGGCATCACGCCGGGCGACGATTACGCAGCCATGCACCAGGTGCTGATGCGCCGTTACAGCAAACTGGCCGAAGCGTTGCGTAGCGCGGAGGGCACGGCCCGTTTGCCCGACATCGTGCTGATCGACGGCGGCAAGGGTCAGGTGTCGATGGCGCGCGATGTGTTCACGCAGCTGGGCCTGGATTTGTCGCGCATTGTGGGCGTGGAAAAAGGCGAGGGCCGCAAGGTGGGCCTGGAAGAGCTGGTGTTTGCCGATGGCCGCGAGAAGGTCTACTTGGGCAAGGATTCGGCAGCGCTCATGCTGGTCGCGCAAATTCGAGACGAGGCGCACCGCTTTGCCATCACAGGCATGCGGGCGCAGCGGGCCAAGGTCCGCATGGGCGGCAGCAAGATCGAGGAAATCCCGGGCATCGGGCCGCGCAAACGGGCCAAATTGCTTCAGCGCTTTGGCGGTGTGCGGGGGGTGGAAAGTGCCAGCGTGGAGGACTTGCTGGGCGTTGAAGGCATTTCGCGGGAGCTGGCCGAGACCATTTACAACGCCTTGCACTGAACCAAGACACCCTTGTCATGAAACGCTTGGTCGCGCATGCCACAATCAACAACATGTTTTTCACGATCCCCACCATCATGACCTGGACGCGCATCGTCGCGATCCCTTTGATCATTGGCGTGTACTACCTCGACAGCCTGAAGGTGGAGACGCAAAATTTGATCGCCACGGTCATGTTTGTGCTGTTTGCCTTCACCGATTGGCTGGACGGCTTTTTGGCCCGCAAACTGAACCAGACTTCGGCTTTCGGAGCCTTTTTGGACCCGGTGGCCGACAAGTTCTTGGTCTGCGCGGCCTTGCTGATGCTGGTGCAAATGGACCGGGTGAATGTTCTGGTGGCGCTCATCATCATTGGCCGCGAGATCGCCATCTCGTCCCTGCGCGAGTGGATGGCCCAGATTGGGGCCAGCAAAAGTGTGGCGGTGCACATGGTGGGCAAGCTCAAGACCACGGTGCAAATGGTGGCGATTCCCTTTTTGCTCTACAACGGCACCCTGTTCGGGGTGCTCGACACCCGCGTTTGGGGTGATGTGCTGATTGTTGTGGCCGCCGTTTTGACGGTGTGGTCCATGGTCTATTACATGCAAAAGGCCTTGCCTGAAATCCGAGCCCGCGTGAAATGAGCGGGGGGGCGGAATCCGACGTCTGGGTGCGGGCGACACCCGTCGTGTTTGTGCTGATTTGGAGCACCGGCTTCATCGTCGCCCGTTTTGGCATGCCCCATGCTCCACCTTTGTCTTTTTTGTCGCTGCGTTACGCTTTGTCGATCGCGTGCTTTTTGCCCTGGATCCTGTGGGCCAAGGTGGCATGGCCCCAAAGCCGCCAACAATGTTTGCATTTGTCCGTCACAGGTTTGTTGATGCACGCGGGCTATTTGGGCGGCGTGTGGCTGGCGGTCAAGGCCGGAATGGGCTCGGGCTTGTCGTCCTTGGTTGTGGGGTTTCAGCCCGTCTTGACGGCCATTTGGCTGGCTTACAGTTTGCGCGGCAGCGACCAGCCCGGCGTCTCGCGCCGGCAATGGTTGGGTTTGCTGCTGGGTTTTGTGGGTTTGCTGATGGTGGTCTGGCGCAAGTTGACGCTGGGCACGCCCTTGGACCACGTCACGCCTGCCAATATGGAGTTTGTCTTGGGCGCTTTGCTCAGCATCACCGTGGGCACGCTCTACCAAAAGCGCTTTGTCAAACCCTGCGATGTGCGCTCGGCCAACACGGTGCAGTTGGTGGCGGCCCTGGTGCTGACCCTGCCACTGGCTTGGATGGAAACTGAAACCATGCGCTGGAACAGCGAATTGGTGGGAGCGATGGCCTGGTCTGTGCTGGGGTTGACCTTGGGCGGCAGTTCGCTGTTGTACATGTTGATCCAGCGTGGGGCTGCGGCCTCGGTCACCAGCCTCATGTATTTGGTGCCGCCCACCACGGCCATGATGGCCTGGTTCTTGTTTGGCGAAAGCATCACCGCCATGACGCTGGCGGGCACGGCCCTGACCGCTTTGGGCGTGAGCTTGGTCGTGCGGTCACCTCGGTGAAAGCCACAAGCCCTGTTGGCGTGTATTCTTCGCACAATTTTTTTGAAGGAAGCCCCATGACCCGACACCGTATTGCCGTGATCCCTGGCGATGGCATTGGCCAAGAAGTGATGCCCGAGGGCCTGCGCGTCATGGACGCTGCTGCCCGCAAGTTTGGCATCGACCTGCAATTTGACCATTTCGACTTTTCCAGCTGGGATTACTTCGAAAAGCACGGCCAGATGCTGCCGGACAACTGGAAAGACCAGATCGGTGGCCACGACGCTTTGTATTTTGGTGCCGTGGGTTGGCCCGACAAAATCGCCGACCACGTTTCGCTGTGGGGCTCTTTGCTTTTGTTTCGCCGTGAGTTTGACCAATACATCAACCTGCGCCCGGCACGCTTGATGCCCGGCATCATCGCGCCTGTGGTGCGACGCGACGGCAGTGCGCGTCAGCCCGGTGAGATCGACATGTACATCGTGCGTGAAAACACCGAGGGAGAGTACTCCAGCGTCGGCGGCCGCATGTTCCCGGGCACCGAGCGTGAGATCGTGATGCAGGAATCCATCATGACCCGGATTGGTGTGGACCGTGTCTTGAAGTTTGCGTTTGAGCTGGCGCAGTCGCGCCCCAAAAAGCACCTGACCAGCGCCACCAAGTCCAATGGCATTGCCATCACCATGCCCTACTGGGACGAGCGTGTGGCCGAGATGGCCAAAGCCTATTCGGGCGTCAACGTGGACAAATTTCACATCGACATCCTCACTGCCCACTTTGTGCAGCGCCCTGACTTTTTTGACGTGGTGGTGGCCAGCAATTTGTTTGGCGACATCCTGAGCGATTTGGGCCCCGCTTGTACAGGCACCATCGGCATCGCGCCTAGCGCCAACCTCAATCCGGACCGCAAATTTCCGTCACTCTTTGAGCCCGTGCACGGCTCGGCCCCCGACATCGCAGGCCAAGGCATTGCCAACCCGATTGGACAGATTTGGTGCGGCGCGATGATGCTGGAATTTCTGGGCCACAAAGACGCGCACGATGCCGTCTTGGGTGCCATTGAAAAGGTGTTGGCAGCAGGTGCCGATGCACCCCGCACGCCCGATTTGGGGGGCAAGGCCACCACGGCAGATGTGGGTCGCGCCATTGTCGAAGCCCTGTGAGATCCATACAGCAGCCTAGGGTTTTTCCTAGGCTCTTTCGCCATTTCAGTCGATCGCATTGGGTTAAAAAAACTCGCCCCGCAACCCAGTTCATGGGCTTTCGGGGCTAAAATTAAATTCCAGTCGGCGCTTGCTTCGATGCGATTGACAGACCCACAAGGTCTGTATTTAATCAACAAAGGCATTCAGTGCCTCAATAAATTGCACCAACATGCCCATGCTGTTGGTACCAATCTCAGTCCACACGTCGGTTATCCCGACACTAACACCCAGAGGTTTTTTGTGAACAAAACAGAATTGATCGAACACATTGCCAAGCACGCTGACCTGTCCAAGGCCGCTGCAGGTCGCGCATTGGAAGCCACGATGGGCGCTGTGCGCACTACCTTGAAAAAAGGTGGCACGGTTTCTTTGGTGGGTTTTGGTACCTTTGCCGTTGGCAAGCGTGCTGCCCGCACCGGCCGCAACCCACGCACCGGCGCTGCGATTAAAATCAAGAAAGCCAATGTGCCAAAGTTCCGTCCAGGCAAGGGTCTGAAAGACGCTTTGAACTGAAACACATTTGAGAGGGCGCTTAGCTCAGTTGGTAGAGCGGCTCCTTTACACGGAGTAGGTCGGCGGTTCGAGACCGTCAGCGCCCACCACCTCTCAATCAAAGGCGAACCCCAGGTTCGCCTTTTTTCTTGACAACCTGAGACTTCGCACATGTTTGATTCCATCCGCAACAATTCCAAGATCCTGATGGGCTTGCTGGTTTTGCTGATCATTCCATCGTTTGTTTTGTTTGGCGTGGATGGTTACAGCAACATGAGCGATCGCGGTGCCGTGGTCGCCAAAGTCGGGGACTTTGAAATCACGCAGCAAGAATGGGATGCTGTGCATCAACAAGAAGTCGACCGCATTCGTGCTTCCATGCCGAATCTTGATGCCAAAATGCTCGGCTCAGCGCAGGCCCGTTACGCCAGCCTGGAGCGCATGGTCAACGACCGTTTGATTGGCGTCGCTTCAGAAAAACAACTCTTGGTCACCAGCGACCAGCGTCTGGCCAATTACCTGCAGCAAGACCCGTCCATTGCCAGCTTGCGCGGCCCCGATGGCAAACTCGACATGGACCGTTACCGCCAATTGGCTGCAAGTCAGAGCATGACCCCTGAGATGTTCGAGGCGCGTGTCCGCCGCGATTTGTCCAATCAGCAGGTGTTGTCCGCCGTGCAATCTTCGGCGTTGGCATCGCAACGACAAAGCGACACAGCGCTCGATGCTTTTTTGCAGCGTCGCGAAGTCCAAATTCAGCGCTTTGACCCCACTGCATTTGTCGCCAAGGTTGAAGTCGCGGATGCCGATCTCGAAAAGTTTTACCAGGCGAAGTCTGACCGTTTCCGTTCACCAGAGTCAGCCGATGTTGAATACCTGGTTCTTGATGCGGCCGCTTTGGCCAAAAATATTCAGCTGCCCGAACAAGATGTTCAAACCTATTACGAGCAAAACCTGCAGCGACTGGCAGGCCAGGAACAACGCCGCGCCAGCCACATCTTGATCAACGCCGCACAGGACGCAACCGAAGCTGACCGCAACCAAGCGCGCGCCAAGGCCGACGCTTTGTTGGCCGATTTGCGCAAAGACCCCAAGGCCTTTGCCGAGCTGGCGCGCAAAAATTCGGATGACCCGGGTTCTGCTGCCAACGGGGGCGACCTGGATTTCTTTGCCAAAGGTGCGATGGTCAAGGCGTTTGAAGACGCTGCCTTTGCTTTGCAAAAAGGTGAAATCAGTCAGGTGGTGACCTCCGAGTTTGGTTTCCACATCATTCAGCTGACCGACATCAAAGCCCCCGTGACCCCGAGCTTGGAAAGCATGCGCACACAGCTGGAGGCTGACTTGCGCGAACAACAAGCCAAACGCCAGTATGCTGAATTTGCCGAAACTTTCAGCAACAGCGTCTACGAAGAGGCTGACACCTTCAAGCCCG
>NZ_CALBEX010000200.1 GCF_937889215.1 uncultured Limnohabitans sp. | reverse complement strand
TCATGCCAGGAGATCTGGACACCATCGCGCAACGAAATGATTTCTTGGGCGTGAATTACTACACGCGCAACTTCTCATCCAGTGGCAATCCATGGGACGTCAAGAGCACCGGCAACCAAGTTACCGACATGGGGTGGGAGGTGTATCCGAAAGGCCTAACGGAATTGCTTTGCCGACTGCACCGTGACTACCAGCCGAAATGGCTTTGGGTGACTGAAAACGGCGCAGCTTTCAAAGACCAATTGATGGACGGTGAGGTCAATGATCAGCAGCGATTGGCATACATCCGAGACCACATTGCGGCCACACATGATGCACTCGCGCAGGGCGTACCGGTGGGCGCTTACTTTGCTTGGAGCTTGATGGACAACTTTGAATGGGCTAGCGGTCGACGTTACCTCGACCGACTGGGGTTAAGTCTCGTGCCACCCTGACCATGGTGGCAAAGCAAGCCGGTGTTTCACCCAGCACGGTGTCTCGCATTTTGAATGGCACCGCCCAAGTCAGCGAAGAAAAGCAGGCGCTGGTCAAGGCCGTTATAGAAGAGCTCGGCTTTCGCCCGGATCCTTCCGCTCGCAGCTTGGCCGGTGGGCGCACCATGAGCATCGGTGTATTGACTCAGTTCATTGACAGCCCCTATTACGGCGAAGCATTGCGCGGCATTGAAGATGCGCTGCTCAAAGCCAACTACGTGCCTTTGTTTGTCAGCGGGCACTGGAATGAGGTGGAAGAGAAAAACCGCTTGTTCATGCTGCAAGAGCGCAAAGTCGATGGGATAATTGTGCTGACGGGTAAACTCTCAGATGAAACCTTGGTTGAGATGGCCGCCGTTGTTCCAGTGGTGGTGACAGGACGCAGCTTATCTGCACCCAATTTATTCAGTATCGATTTTGACAATGCAGAAGGCGCATGTTTGGCCATCAGGCATTTACATGCGCTGGGCCATCATCGCGTCGCTTTCATATCAGGGCCGCTTGACCATCCTGACGCTGATGAACGTTTGAAGGGTTACAAAAGCGAGTTGATAAAAAAAGACATGGCCTATGATCCCCAGTTGGTGATCGCCAGTGATTACCAAGAAGCGGGTGGATTTCGCGCCATGAACAGCTTGTTGGAGGCGCGCGTGCAATTCACGGCAGTCATCACCGCAAACGACCAAATGGCCTATGGTGCACGTTTGGCCTTGCACAGGGCAGGCCTGCGTGTTCCAGAGGATGTGTCATTGATTGGCTTTGATGATCTGCCGCATTCCGCATTCACTCTGCCGCCGCTCACTTCGGTGCGGCAATCCGTTTATGAAATTGGCGCATCGGCGGCCAAAGCCATGTTTGATTTGCTGAACAAGAAAAACCCACCTTCCAAATTGGTCGAGGCGGAATTGGTGGTGCGGGAATCCACCCGCATTTACCGCCGCTGAGCTGCACGCCTTCAGCGGCGCGAAGCCATGTAAATCCCCGGCAAGATGAGTGCCGCACCCATGACGTGGTGCCAGCCCATGGCTTCACCCAACACCAGCCAAGCCGCCAAGCCGCCATACAAAGGCCCCAAGTACATGCTGGCAGCAACCCGGCTGGCACCCAGCACTTTTTGACTGAAGCCGTAGGCCCAATACGCGCCGATACCCGGCAGCAGGCCAGCGGCCACAACGAGCACGGTGGCTTGCAGCGTCCAAGCAGGTCGGTCTGGCTGCAGGTATTCCCAGACGCTGAACGGCAGCAGCACGATCACGCCCCCCATGCAGATAGCCGCCAAGCGGGCGGTGGAGCCCAGTGGCGTGCCCCATTTTTTTTGCAGCAAGGCAAAGCCCGCCCAAGCGGTCATGGCCAACACGATCCAGCCATCGCCCGCCACCCATTGCACTTGGCCGAGCGACAACCATTGGCCTTTGACCACCACATGGAACACCCCCGCTAAGGCCACCACCACGCCCAGGCCTTGCCGCCATGAAAAGCGCTCGCCCAGCCACAGCACCGCCCCCAGTGCAATCAGCACAGGCGAGGCGGCATAAATCAATGCGATGTTGATGGCCGATGTGGTCTTTGCGCCCTGGTAAACCCAAGCGCCGCAAATCAGCATGCCCAAAGCGCCCAGCACCAAGTAACGACCGGCGTCTTGCCAAGTGCTGCGCCGTTCACGCCACAGCTCGCTGCGCGCAATGAAGGCCAGGATCACGCCTGCCAAAGCCCAGCGGCCCAAGGCCAGCATGTGTGGCTCGATCACGCCGGGGGCTGAGCGCGCCACGATGTAATTGACCGACCACAGAGCGGGGGTGACCCACATCAGCCACAGGGCGATGCGGGTTCGGGATTCAGCGTTTTGAAACAAGGACATGGACTCGATTGTGCCGACATGACGTGCCGACAAGCTGCACAGATAAAAAAACCGCCCCGGTTTGTGGCCGGGGCGGTTGAAGACTCAGACACCGGATGGGCGCTGAACCTGATTTTTAAGCCAGACGCGCTTGCAAGGCGGTTTTGGTG
>NZ_CALBEX010000199.1 GCF_937889215.1 uncultured Limnohabitans sp. | reverse complement strand
GGGCACTGCGCAGCGCATCCATGACCACCAAGGAAGAAGAACCCACCTCGACAAATGAAACATCTGACGCCGACATGCCATGGCGCAACAACCACTGACACACCGTCCAGTGGGTGGTGGAGTCCAGCGCGGAAATGCCCACTCGGGCGCCCCGAATATCGGCTATGGAGCGCCACGGAAAACCGCTGCGCGTGCTGCCACCCAGACTGACCTGTGGCGTACGGCTGATTTGGACAAAACTTTGGTAGTTCACACCTCGCTGGTGCAAGCGAAAAAGGTGCTCATAAGCCCCCGCCACCACATCGGCATGGCCCTGCAGTGCACGGCTCAAGGCCTGAGCGCCCGACTCCTGTGGCACCCAATCAACGGCCACCCCGGCCTGCTGAAAATAGCCCAATCGATCGGCCAGCGTCAGCGGCAAATGGTAGAGGCTTTGGCTCGCTGCCAAGGCCAGCTTCACGCGTGGCAAAGGCCGTCCCGCCACCGAAGCCCAGGCTGCAGGGGCTTGTACGGTTGCCAGCGAACCCGCTGCCGCCAACAACAGCGAACGACGAGAACAAGGGGCCAAGGACACCGATGTCACTCCTATAAAAAATGCATAGCTTGCAGCTTAATCAGGGGCGCGCATTTGCACATCGGGAATGATCCCAAGGGGGTTTTCACTTAATGGATTACAAGGATCTGTGACACACCAGCCCACGATTCAACCGGGCTTGGGCGGGCTGGCAAGAGCGGTTCAGCGCCGGTCGACCAAGGCATGGGCGATGGTGCCCAAGTCCACGTATTCCAGCTCACTGCCTGCAGGCACCCCTCGGGCCAGTCGCGTGACCTTCAGGCCTTGCTGGCGGATCATTTCCGAAATCACATAGGCCGTGGCCTCGCCTTCGGCGGTGAAATTGGTGGCCAAAATCACCTCGGTGAGCACGCCGTCGCCCACCCGCTGTTTGAGCTTGGCCAGGCCAATGTCGTGCGGCCCAATGCCGTCCAATGGGCTGAGCTTGCCCATCAACACAAAGTAAAGGCCACGGTAGGTGCCTGTGCGTTCAATGGCCGATTGGTCGGCAGGGGTTTCGATCACACACAGCAGCGTGCGGTCACGCGTGGCGTCTTGGCAGGTGTCGCACAACTCGGCTTCGGTGAAGGTGTGGCAACAAGCGCAATGGCGGATGTTGTCGACCGCATTGTGCAAAGCGCTGGCCAATTGCCGAGCGGTGGCGCGGTCGTTTTGCAGCAACTGAAAAGCCATGCGCTGGGCCGACTTGATGCCCACCCCCGGCAAGCCCTTGAGGGCTTGGACCAAAGTGGCAAGGGCGTGGGTGTCGGCCATGTTCAGGCGCTCAGAAAGGCAGCTTCATGCCAGGGGGTAAACCGGCCGTGAGTTTGCCCATTTTTTGCTGCGAGACCTCTTCGGCCATGCGCACGGCGTCGTTGAAGGCAGCGGCCACCAAGTCTTCCAGCATGTCCTTGTCGTCGGCCAGCAAGCTGGGATCGATCGTGACACGGCGCACTTCATGCTTGCAGGTCATCAGCACCTTGACCATGCCGGAGCCGGCTTGGCCCTCGACCTCGACGAAGGCGAGTTCGTCCTGGGCTTTTTTCAGGTTGTCCTGCATGGCCTGGGCTTGCTTCATCAAGCCAGCGAGTTGTCCTTTGTTGAACATCGTTTTTCCTTTGTGAGGGTGTTGAATCAGTGGGTGAAAATCAAATCAGCTGGATGCTGCCGGGCACAATTTTGGCCCCAAAATCGCGCACCATGGCCTGAACCAGCGGGTCGTTTTGGATCAGCGCTTGCGCGGCCACCATTTTTTCGGCGGCCTTCACGGCCAAGCGCCGGGCCGGGCTGTCGGTCACGGGGCCCATCTCGATGAGCAGCTTGACATCGCCATGCCCTGCCGCCTGCAAAGCCGCTTGCAAGCGCTCCCGGCTGGCCGCGTGGTTGAGGGTTTCTCGCTCGACGCGCAGCTGCCACTGGCCCGCATCACGGGCCATCAGTTGCGACTGCAATGCCAGCTCGCGCACCAGGGCGGTGATGCTTTCTTGGGCCATCAGGCCTTGCACCGCCTCCAGCCAAACATCGCCCTCGGGGGTGGCCTGCACCACTGCGGGTGCGGCGTGTCGGGGCACATCGGCCCGCAGCGAAGGCTCGCTGGTTTCGCGCACAGGCAAAGACTGAAAAGCAGGGGCCGCTTGCAGCGAGGGGACTGGTTGGGTCAACGGCTGGGCAGGATCGAGTTGAGTCGCTTGGCTGTAGTCGGTTGTGTCTGGCCAATCTTCCCAAGGGGGCGGCTCTGCTGGGGTCGGCTGAGCGGCCACACGCACAAGCGCCGGTTCTGGTTCTGGCTGTGGCTCATCGGGCTTCGCCTGGGGTGCGGGTGCGGGTGCGGGTGCGGGTGCGGATGCCGGGGCAAGTTG
>NZ_CALBEX010000198.1 GCF_937889215.1 uncultured Limnohabitans sp. | reverse complement strand
GGCTGGCCAGTTTGCTGGAGCCTTTGATCATCGTGGTGCTCGGCGGCTTCATTGGGGCCATCTTGGTGGCAATGTATTTGCCGATTTTTCATTTGGGACAAGTTTTTTGACATGAGCGACACGGTTTTGGCGCTGGGATTGGCGGGTTTGTTGGGCCTGATGATCGGCAGTTTTTTGAATGTGGTGATCCACCGGCTGCCACGCATGCTCGAAGCGGAATGGGACGCTTCGCCCCGCAGTGAGCCCGCGCAGCGCTACAACTTGGCGACACCCCGATCGCATTGCCCGCAATGCGCGCACACGCTGGGTTGGCAGGAGAACATTCCCGTGCTGAGTTTTGTGGTCCAGCAGGGCCGCTGTATGCACTGCAAAGCGCGCATTTCAGCGCGTTATCCTGCGATTGAACTGGTCACAGCTGGCCTTTTTGTGTGGGTGTTTGCGCAATACGGTTGGGGACTCCAGGCTGTTGCCTGGGCTGGTTTTGCAGCCGCCCTTGTTGCGCTGGCCGCCATCGATGCCGACACCTGTTTGTTGCCCGACGCCATCACCCAGCCTTTGGCATGGGCAGGCCTGCTGGCCGCCAGCCTGGGGCTTTCAGGCACGCGCTTGAACGACGCCCTGTGGGGCGCTGCAGCCGGCTACTTGTTCTTGTGGTTGGTTTACTGGCTCTTCAAATGGGCCACCGGCAAAGAAGGCATGGGCCGGGGTGATTTCAAGCTGCTGGCCGCCTTGGGGGCCTGGCTGGGCTGGCCCGCACTGCTGTCCTTGGTCATGATCGCGTCTTTTTCTGGGGTTGTCGGTGGCCTCTGGCTCAAGCTGCGCGGCCAATTGGCCGACAATGGCCAGCTGGCTTTCGGGCCTTTTTTGGTGTTGGCAGGTTTGTGGGTCATGGCCTTTGGCCCCCTGACTTGGTTTTTGATCTGAACGTCCATGACACATCACACTTGGCGCATTGGCCTGACCGGCGGCATTGGCAGCGGCAAAAGCACCGTGGCGAACTTTTTGGCCCGCCGGGGTGCCGCGATCGTGGATGCCGATGCCATTTCACGCAGCCTCACAGCCCCAGGCGGCCGGGCCATGGCGGCCATTGCCCGCACTTTCGGTGACGAGATGGTCGGCACAGACGGTGCCATGGACCGAGCAGCCATGCGCGAGCGCATCTTCAGTGACCCGCAAGCCAAGCGCCAGCTCGAACACATCATCCATCCCCTGGTGGGCCAAATCACCGCTGAACAGGCGCAAGCGGCTGTGCAAAGCGGCCAGCGTGTTGTGGTGTTCGATGTGCCCTTGCTGGTGGAGTCGGGCGAGCGTTGGCGTCAACAGGTAGACCGCGTGGTCGTGGTGGACTGCGATGTCGAGACCCAAAAGCAAAGGGTCATGGCGCGCAGTGGCCTGAGCGCCGAAGAAGTCGAACGCATCGTGGCGCAACAGGCCTCGCGAGCACAACGCCTGG
>NZ_CALBEX010000197.1 GCF_937889215.1 uncultured Limnohabitans sp. | reverse complement strand
GCAAGAACCAGGCCCTGCCCATGCTGACCGGCCGCATTCCTGGCCCCGGCCCCGATTTGGTGAAAAGCGAGCGCCGCTGGTTGGCCGCGTTGATGTTGGCCAGTGTGCTGGCCTACTGGGCTTGGGAAGCGGCCAACCGTTGGGGCCTGTTGGGCGCTTGATCGGGTGCGTCGCCAGGCTGACAGGGACTGGCCGCAAGACGGCTAAAGTCAAGTGTCTGCCACCCTAGCCAAAGAGGAACCCATGGCCATTTATGAACTGCGCACTTATGCCGTGATCGTCGGGAAAATGCCCGAGGTCGTCTCGCACTACAAAAACGAAGGCTGGCCTGCGCTGGCCAAACACCCCCAAAAACTGGTGGGCTACTTCACCGGCGATGTGGGGGCGATCAACGAGCTGATCCATGTCTGGAAATTCGACGACGACGCCGACCGCCGCGCCTTCTGGGCGGGCGTGTATGGCGACGCGGACTTCATGGCCTTTGCCGCCAAAATCCGGCCGCTGATCCGTGAGCAAAACAACAAGCTCATGCTGTCAGCCCCTTGGGGCCCGCAGCCCTGATCGGGTCAATGGTGCGCCACGTCGGACCTGAAGGCGCCGACCTACAAAAACCCGCATCCCTCGCAGGTCGGTGCCTTCAGGTCCGACATGCATTTTTTTGTCAAGCGACATTTGCGAACGGGAATGCCGCAACAATTGCTTTTGTTTGAGCGCCCGGGGCGCTGGCCTCACTGGATCAAATAACCCCCGTCCACCGGCAAGACCACGCCCGTGACAAAGCGCGCAGCCGGGCTGGCCAAAAACAGCACCGGGTCGGCCACGTCTTCCGGTTGGCCCCAGCGGCCCATGGGCGTGCGGCCCACAATTTGCGCGCTGCGTGCGGGGTCGTCCTGCAAGGCCTGGGTCAAAGGCGTGGCGATCCAGCCCGGGGCTACGGCATTCACCCGGATGCCGTCGGCCGCATAGGCAATGGCCAGCGACTTGGTCAGCTGCGCCACGCCGCCCTTGCTGGCGCTGTAGCCCGGCGTCAGGCCGCCTCCAAAAAAGCTCAGCATCGAAGCGGTGTTGACGATGCAGCCTTGGCGGGCTTTCAGGCCTGCGCGCGCTGCGGCACAGGCCCGCATGGTGCCGTTCAGGTTGATGTCCACGGTTTGCGCAAACGCCTCGGGGTCGTGTTCGGCATTGCGCTGGATGATGCCCGCGCAATTGACCAGCACATCCAGCTCGCCAAATTCGCTCAGGACTTTTTGCACATGCGCGTTTTGCCGCACATCGAGCACATGAAAGGCCACCAGGCGGTTGGCCGGCAGGGCTTGCGCTGCCGTCACTTCGGCGGTCGTTGCCCCGGTGGCGGTCACGTTGGCCCCCGTGG